>JANYBX010000200.1 GCA_025360615.1 Opitutia bacterium | reverse complement strand
GCCAGGGGAGCAGGGAGTAATTTTGAAACACGACGCCGCGGTCGGGGCCGGGCGCGGTGATTTCGAGGTCGTTTAATTTCACCGTGCCGGAGTCGGGCCGCGTGAGGCCGGCAATGAGCGAGATGAGCGTGGTCTTGCCGGAGCCGGAGTAGCCGACGATGGCGACGAACTCGCCGCGCTCCATCGAGAGATTCACGCCTTGGAGAACCGGCGGACCGCCGAAGCCTTTGGTGACGTTGTTGAGTTCGAGGAAGGGCATGGAAGAATGTTTGATGAGCGATGGCTGATGTGTGATGGGATCAGGCATGAACCCGGCTGAGATGTGCGAGCGGACGATGATCTTTGCCCTCCGCGTGATGCGGATGGCGGAGAGCCTGCCCAAGACTGCGGCTGCAAAAAATGTGGCGACGCAGGTCGCGCGCAGCGCGTGCTCGGTGGCCGCGAATTATCGGGCGACGCAGCGCGCGAAGTCCCGGGCGGATTTCGCCCACAAGCTTGCCATCGTGCTGGAGGAGGCGGACGAAACAGAGTTCTGGATCGAGCTGATCGCGCGCGCAGCCTTTCTGCCCGAGTCGCGGCTGGTCGAGTTGCGCAAGGAAGCCGGCGAGCTGGTGCGAATTTTCTCCGCCATGCGCCGCACGGCGCGAAAATCGGTTTAGAACATCAGTCTTCATACATCGCACATGGTGGACATTCCGCTCAGACCGATTTGAACCGGCGCTCGACGAGGCCCATCAGGCGGTCGAGGCCGAAGCCGACGAGGCCGATGGTGATAATCGAGAGAATGATGTGCTCGTAGATGAGCGCGTTGTATTCCTGCCAAAGAAAACCGCCGGCGCCGGGCCGGCCGGTGAGCATCTCGGCGGCGACGATCGCGAGCCACGCGATGCCGAGCGACAACCGGAAGCCGGTGAACATATACGGCAGCGTCGCGGGGATGAGGATTTTCGTGAGCGTTTTCCAACGCGAGAGTTTCAGCACGCGGCCGACGTTCAGAAAATCCTGCGGCACGGCGCGCACGCCGACGGCGGTGTTGAGCACGGTCGGCCACATCGCGCAGATCGCGATGGTGAAGAGCGCGCCGTAGGTGCCGGCCTCCTTGCCGGCGCTCATGAAGAGCACGAGGCCGAGCGGCAGCCACGCGAGCGGCGAGACGGGGCGGAGGATCTGGATGATCGGGTCGAACGTTTTCGTAAACGTCTTGGAAAGTCCGAGACAGAAGCCGATGGGCGTGCCGACAATCAGCGCGAGGGCGTAGCCTTTCGCGACGAGGATGAGCGAATACCAGGTGAAGCGGAGGATGCCTTGGTCCATCTCGCCGCGTTTGGCGAACGGGTCCATGATGTAGTCGCGACTGGACTGCCAGGTTTTGAGCGGCGAGGGGAGATTTGGCGCCCACGTGCCGCTGGAGATCGACCAGAGCAGGAGCACGACGGCGAAGCCGATGAGCGGGAGAAAGAGCCAGTCGAGTTTAAATTTTTTCATGGTGGAGGGAGGAGCGAATGGCGTCGGCGCGGGTGGAGGCGGAGGCGAGGAGGACGACGAGGACGGCGACTAAAATGGAGGAGACCGATTTGAGAAGGATAAGCCGGGTGACCTCGCCCCTCACCCAGTGGTCGCCCTGGTTGAGGGCGACTTGGATGAGGCCAACTACGAGACCGAGGCGGGCGGCCCGGCGCCAAACGGCGGGCTCGGCCAAGGCGCGAATGTAGCAGGTGCGAAGCGAGGCGGGCATGTCGGGCGGATCAGCCCTTCAGGCTTTTTACCGCGAAGCCCTTGGCGAAGGCCTCGGGATCGGCAGGGTTGAAGGTGGCGCCGTCGAAGAGGGTTTCGGGTGTGTGGTCGGCGCCGCCGTGGGCGTAGCCGATTTCCTTCATCGCCTCTTCGTAGATGTCGGCGCGCATGACGCGCTTGGCGACGCCTTCGTAGTCGGGCGCGCCGGTGACCATGCCCCAGCGGCGATATTGCGACAGGAACCACTTGGCGTATTTTGCCTGGGGATAATTGCAGTTCCGCTTGCTGAAATGCATGTAGTGGTGGTCGTCGACTTTGCGGCCGTCGCCGTAGTCGAGTTTGCCCTGGAGGCGGCCCAGGATGGTTTTGGGATCGCAGTTGATATAGGTCGCTTTCGAGACGAGGTCACACTGCTCAGGGCGGTTTTCCATGACGTCGAGCCAGACGCTGGCTTCGTGCAGAGCTTTAAGAACGGCTTTCACCGTCTTCGGATTTTTCGCGACGAACTCCTCGGTGAAGGCGCAGACTTTTTCGGGGTGGTCCTTCCAAATGTCCTGGGTCGTGACCGAGGTGAAGCCGGTGCCATCGGAGATGACGCGGGCGTTCCACGGTTCGCCGACACAAAAGCCGTCCATCTTGCCAATTTTCAAATTGGCCACCATCTGCGCGGGCGGGACGACGATGAGGGTGACATCGCCGCCTTCGCCGTTGGGACCACCGGGGTTGATGCCGCCGGCGGCAAGATAGTAGCGCATCCACATCGCGTGTGTGCCGGGCGGGAATGTGACGGCGAACGTGAGGGGCTCGCCGAGTTTTTTTGCCTGATCGACGAGGGGTTTCAGCGCTTTCGGGTCGGCGCCGACCTTGCCCTTCCACTCGGCCTTGAGGCTGATGGCCTGGCCGTTGCGGTTGAGAATCCACGGGATGACCATCGGTTTCTTCGGTGCGCCGAGGAGACCCATCGACGAGGCGAGGGGCATGCCGATGAGCATGTGGGTGGCCTGAATGGATCCACTGGAAAGATTGTCGCGGATGGCGGCCCAGTTGGCGCCTTTCGTCACGGTGGAGTTGATACCGTATTTTTTGAACAGGCCCTTTTCGTGCGCGATTACGATGGGCGAGCAATCGGTCAGCGCGATCATGCCGAAGTTTAGGTCCGCGACTTCGGGCGCATCCGAGGCGCTGGCGGCCGTGGCGGCCCAGGAGCGGGTGCCGAGGGACGACCAGAGTGCGGCGGCTCCGGCACCGGCGGCGGCGCGCGTGAGGAACTGGCGGCGGTTGAGCGAGGCGACGTCGGGTTTAGCGGACGGCGACCCCGCGAGGGTCTGATGGGATGAGGACTTCATGGTGATGTTGGTTTGGGTGGATGGCATCGCGATGGAGATCTTCGCGAAAGAGACGGCGGGGTAACTCGGGGGAAATGGCTTCGGCGGGCAGGAGGCCGGCGCTCACGAGCTCGGCTTGAAGCGCGGCGGCCTTGGCGGCGGTGGGGATATTCGCATCGCCGCGCGAGAAGACGTGAAAGGCCGGGACGAGTTCGGTGCGGTGGTAGCCGCACTCGAAACGACCGAGGAGCGCGGGAGCGATGATGCGCGCGGGAAGATTGAGGTGCTTCGCATCGGCGAGCAGTTCCGCGAGCGGCTCGCGATTTTGCGGTTCGTCGCACCACGCGCACGCCTCGACGAGCGAGGCGATGAGCGCGGCGTGTTCGGCAGCGCGCGTGTCGGCGAAGACCTGCGAGACCATGAGCACTTTCTCGATGTGGGCGGGGGATTGCTCCGCGCTCCACGTCGGGCACCAGCCGGCACCTTCGCGCACGGCGAGGGAGCCCCACGGTTCGCCGGCGCAGTAGCCGTCGATGGTGCCGGCGGCGAGGTTGCGAAACATCTGCGCGGGCGGCACGACGACGATGCGCACATCGCGCTCCGGATCGATGACGCCGCTGCGCAGCCACGCGCGCAACAGGAGATGGTGGGAGGAAAACAGGGAGACGACGCCGAGGGTGAGCGGCTGGCGCTCGCGGCGCGTGCCGAGGAATTCCCGCAGGCTGGCGGCGTCGCGCACGCCGGCTTCCCAGAGGGCGCGGGAGAGGGTGAGAGCGTTGCCGTGGAGATTGAGGATGAGCGCGGTGAGCACGTTGCACGGCGCGCAATCGCGACCGAGTTGGGTCGACCACAGCATCGGCGCGGGCGCGGGCGCGGCGTCGAGTTCGCCGTAGATGATTTTTTCCCGGATGGTGGCCCAGCCGACTTCACGCTGGAGTTCGACGCGAATGCCGTGCGCGGCAAACAGGCCGCGGTGTTGCGCCACGATCAGGGGAGCGGCGTCGGTCAGCGGCAGAAACCCCACGCGGAGCGGCCGCGGGTGGGCGGCGGAAGCGGATGAAGTGGGCGAGAGCGAGGACATGACGCGGATGAGTTGGCCGCTCTTTAGCGCGCGGTGTGCCAGCGGGGAGAAAGTGGCGTAATTACTGCTCATGGAAAATTTCATCGGAACGATGAAACGCATTCATTCATGAAACCCACGCTCGACAGCCGCCAACTCCTCGCCTTCTCCGCGCTCGCGCGGCGCGGGAGCTTCACGCTCGCGGCCAAGGATTTGTTTCTCACGCAGTCCGCCGTGAGCCACGCGATCAAGGCGCTGGAGGACGATCTCGGGTGCCGGCTGCTCGACCGCGTGGGGCGGCGCGTGATGCTCACGCAGTCCGGGGAGCAGTTTCTCCGGCACACGGAAAAAATTCTGCGCGAGATGGAGACGGCGCGCGCGGGGCTGGATGATCTCTCGAAGTGGGGCCACAGCCGGTTGCGCGTCGGTGCGAGCACGACGGCGTGCCAGCACATCCTGCCGACGGTGCTGCGGGAATTTCGCCAGAGTTTTCCCAAGTGCGAAATTCGCATCGAGCCGGGCGACCACGGGCAACAGCTCGAGTTGCTGCGCGCCGGGCAGGTGGATCTCGCGATCGTGATCGAGCCGCCGGCCGGAGTGCAGGATGAATTCGTTTTCGTGCCGCTGTTTCGCGACGAGCTGCGGTTCTTCGTCGCGCCGCTGCACCCGTGGGCGAAACTCGGCCGGCCGCCGCGCGAGCAGATCGCGACGGAGACGCTGATCCTTTATAACAAGACGAGTTTCACCTTCCGGCTCGTCAGCGATTATTTCCGCGAGGAAAAAATCACGCTGCTCAACGTGATCGAGCTCGGCAGCATGGAGGCGATTAAAGAGTTGGTGAAAATCGGGCTCGGCGCCGGGTTGCTCGCGCCGTGGATTGCGCGGGAGGAATTGGAGAGCGGCGCGCTCGTCTCGCTGCCGCTGGGACCGCGCAAACTGCGGCGCCGCTGGGGGGTGGCGCACCTGAAAGGCCGGCGTTTAGCTCTGGCCGAGGAGACGTTTGTCGGCCTGTGCGACTCGGTCACGGAAGTGCTTGGGCTGAAAAATCCCGGCGCGTCGGCGGACTCGGTGTAAGTATTTTTTCGGTTACGATCACGCGAAGTGATGAACTCCGGGATGGACAAAGCGCGAGCGGTTTCCCAATTTCCGGCCAGATTATTCCCACGCGAATGGAAAACCTTCACGGGGCGACAGCCCCAAGTCCGCGGCTCAGGGTGGCAGCTAAAGTTAAGACCTTCGTGCTCGACACGAACGTCCTCCTGCACGACCCGCAGTCGATTTATAAATTCGAGGACAACAACCTCGCCATCCCGGTGGAGGTCCTCGAGGAGCTCGACGGCATCAAGGGCGAGCAGTCCACCGAGCGCGGGCGCAACGCGCGCCGGGTGCACCGGATTTTGCAGGAGCTCCTGCCGGATTCCCGGTCGATGCACGAGGGCGTGAAGCTTTCCAACGGCGGCACGCTCTCGATCATCATCAATCCCTATCTCGCCGATCCTTCGCGCCGCTCGGCCGCCATGGATCGCCTGCGCGCGATTTTGCCGGACCTTTCCAAAAAGGATAACCGCATCATCGCGGCGGCGCTCTTCGTGCAGGAGCGTTTTCCGCCGCCGACGATTCTTGTCACGAAAGACGTGAACATGCAGCTCAAGGCCCGCGCGGTCGGCCTCGAGTCTCAGGATTATCTCAACGACAAGGTGCCCGAGACGGACGAGGAGGCGAGCTACCGCGAAATCGCGCTCAACGTTTACGAACTGCAGCGCTTCGCCTCCGAGGGCCTGTTCGATCTCGACGCTGATTCGTCAAAGGCGCTTTACCTCAACGAATACGTGCTGCTCCGCTCCGACGAGGGCAAGACGATGCCCGCGCGCTACTATGGCGACGGCCTCGTGCGCCGCCTGAAAATTCCCGATTTCGTGAAGGCGCCCGGTGGCATTCCGATTCGTCCGCGCAATCTTGAGCAGCAATTTTTCATGGACGGGCTCCTCGACGACGGCATCCACCTGCTCACGTGTTACGGCAAGGCCGGCACGGGCAAGACGCTGCTCTCGACCGCGTGCGCGCTGCACCAGACGCACGACGACCACTCGCACTACGACGGGGTTTCCATTTCCCGCCCCGTGATCGCGCTCGGCAAGGACATCGGTTTTCTTCCCGGTTCGCTCGAGGAAAAGATGAAACCCTGGCTGCAACCCTATCACGACGCGCTCGAAGTGCTCATGCCCTCGAAGCCGCAGAAGGAACCGCAGTTCGCCGCGAAGAAAGTTTCGAAGAAAAAATTCCGCAGCCACGACGATCATTTCACCACGCAGATGAGCGCGCCGCAGCCGAGTCACGCCAGCCACGGTGGCGGCCACGGCAGTGCGGCCGTCATGAAACCCTACGAGCGGCTGATCCGCAGCGGCCTCGTGGAGATCGAGGCGCTCGCGTTTATCCGCGGACGCTCGATCGCGCGCCGCTTCTTCATCCTCGATGAAGCGCAGCAACTCACCCCGCACGAGGTGAAGACGGTGATCACGCGCATTTCCGAGGGCTCGAAGATCGTGCTCATCGGCGACCCGGCGCAGATCGACAACCCTTACGTCGACGCCCGCAGCAACGGCCTCGTCTATTGCCACAACCGCATGAAGGGCCAGTCCATCGCCGCGCACGTGAAACTCACCAAGGGTGAGCGCTCGAAGCTGGCGGAACTCGCGGCGGATTTACTCTGAGAATTCAGCGGGCGGACCGGTTAGCGATCGCCGCCGTGATCAGCTGAGCAGCTGCTCCAGGTCGCGCAGATCGCGGATCGTGTGCGACTGGCCCCAGCTTGGCTGGCGATTTTCCCGGTCGATCAGCACGGCGGTGGCACCGGCGGCGAGTGCGCCGGCGATGTCCTTTTCCTCGTTGCCGATATACCAGAGGTCGGACGCCTCGACGCCGAGGGCGGTGGCGAGTGCGTGAAATCCCGGCGTCGCCGGTTTGCGCCAGCCGACTTCGACGGAGGTGAGTAACACATCGATGGCGGCGCCCAGTCCGCCGTTGTGCAGATCGCGTTCGACGAAAGCTCGCGGCATGCCGTAGGGCACATCAGTTAGCACGCCGAGACGATAGCCCGTGGCACGCAACGCGGCCAGCGCAGGGGCTGATTCGGGATAACTGACGAGACGCTGTTGAAAAAATCCAAAAAACTCCGCGAGGGTGGATGGCAAGTACGGAGTGGGTGGGAGGGCCCACGCCATCAGGATTTCGGTGAAGATTCGTTCGGCGCCGATTTCCCGGGTGCGCGGATGCAGGCGGGTGTTGTGCGTGGCTAGGATTTTTTCGGCGCGCGAAAAAGCGGCTTCGTCCGGGCTCGCGTGGCAGGTTTTGGCGACGCGCTCCAGCGCGGGGCGATAGAGCGACGCCCAGCTCAGGGGCGTGTCGGCGTAGGTGAGGATCGTCTCCCCGAGGTCGAAGCCGATGGCGCGAGCCACTTCAGGCGGACGTGCGGCCGGCGAGCAGGCTTGGCGCGCCGCGGCGTTGCGCGACGGACTCCATGGCGAGCGCGAAAACGCCCGTGAAGAGCAGGTCGCTCACGAGGGTGTTGCGGAAGAAAAACAGCGTGGGCTGAAATTGCGGGTGGCCGACGGTGAGCGCCTGCCACCAGCCGGCGGCGTTGTGCGCGTAGCCGGCATCGCCGAGCCACGAGGCGGTGTTGGTCACGAGATAAAACAGGACGGACCCACCGAGGGATCCGCTGAAAAGATTCAGCCAACTGCGACGCGTCGAGACCAGTTGCCCGAAGCCCGCGGCGGCGGCAAAACACAGCGCGCGGAGCACGGCACCGCCAACGGTCCATTCGTAGTGATACTGCGTCGCGTAGTAGTGGTCGATGTAGAGGTCGGACAACGTGAGCGCGGCGAGTGGCACGAGCCAGAGCCAGCGACCGCGAAAATAAACCCCGCCGCAAAACGCGAGCGCCATGAGCGGCGAGAAATTGCTCAGGGCGGGCACGTGCAGCGTGAAGATGCGCCAGGCGGCGGCCAGCACGAGAATGACGAGGGCGAACGGCATGACGGGGTTTTAGAGAGAACGCCGGGGATGGACAGGATTTTTTGCGCGGCTGGTGGAGGGAGGGCGCATTGAAAGCCCGTTTGTCGAACTGACGGCTGGTCGGAGGCCGAAGCCCGACCGGCGGTCGGGCCTGCAGACGGAGACGGGAGTGGCCGTGGCTACTGCTCCGCCTGACGTGCGAGCAGCCAGAGCAGGTCGGCGAGGCGGTTGGTGAACTGTCGCAGCTCTGGCCGCACGCTGCGGCCGTGCGCGGGCAGGGCGGTGAGGCGGCGCTCGGCGCGGCGTGCGATGACGCGCGCGGTGTCGAAGGCGGAGCCGAGTGCATTCGCCCCGGGCGTGGCCCAGCCGTCGAATTTTAACCCGCGCGCTTCGAGCGTGGCGACGGCGGCATCGAGGCGTTGGACATCGTCGAAGGAAATCTTCGCAAACTTCGACGCGGAGTAGCGAGCGATGTCCGCCTCGGCGCAGGCGAGCTCGCCCATGAGTGCGACAAGATTTTGCTGGAGTGCGACGATGAGCGCGCGCGTGTGCTCGTCGGTCAGGAGCGGTTTTGCGGCGCCGAGGGCGACGTTCAGTTCGTCGAACGCGCCGATGGCCTCGATCTGCGGGTGATCTTTCCGTACCCGCTGGCCGTAGAGGAGGCCGGTCGTGCCGTCGTCGCCGGTGCGCGTGGCGATGCTCACGGGAGGAACTTCCAACATCCAACATCGAACTTCCAACATCCAACATCCAACTTCGAACCTCCACTCACTCGGCGGAGAAACGCGTCTCTCCGAATCGTTGGACGTTGGAGGTTCGATGTTGAGCGTTGGATGTTCACGGCGTTCACGGCGTAATTTTGCGCGCGGCGAGTTGCGCGCGGATGCAGAGTTCGGCGGCCTTGAAGGCGTGGACCTGCGTCATCGCGTTCTCGGTGCGGTTGAGACAATCAAGCATGAGCTGGCCGAAAAAGCGGAAGCCGACCTGCCCGGTGACGTTGAGGTGTTGTTCGCCTTTTTCGTCCACGATGTAGACGTGGTCGCCGGATTTCTCGCGGGCGACATCCACGTATTTGCGGAGTTCGATGTAGCCCTTGGTGCCGAGGATGACGGTGCGGCCGTCGCCCCACGTGCTGAGGCCGGCGGGGTTGAACCAGTCGACGCGAATGTAGTTCGAGGCGCCGTTGTTGCCGAGGAGCGAGGCTTCGCCGAAGTCCTCGAACTCAGGGGTGTCGGCGTTGGCAAAGTTGCCGACGGCGGCCTGCGTGATGATCGCATCGGTCGCGCCGGAGTAGGTGAGGAACTGCTCGAACTGGTGGCTGCCGATGTCGCAGAGGATGCCGCCGTATTTCGCTTTTTCGAAAAACCACGCCGGGCGCGCCGGTTTCCCTAAACGATGTGGCCCCAGACCGAGCACTTGGATGACGCGGCCGATGGCGCCGCTGGCGACGAGGTCGGTGGCGAACATCGCGGACTCCACGTGGAGGCGCTCGCTATAATACACCGCGTATTTGCGGCCGGTGCGCGCGACGACGGCTTTGGCCTGATCGAGTTGGTCGAGCGTGGTGAAGGGAGTCTTGTCCGTGAAGTAGTCTTTGCCGGCCTCCATGACGCGGCAGCCGATGGCACCGCGCTCGCTCGGGATGGCGGCGGCGGCGACGAGTTTCACGGCCGGGTCGGCGAGGATTTCGTCGAAGGAGCGCGCGACTTGCGCCTGCGGATATTTCGCGCGGAAGGCTTCGACTTTCGTCACATCGGGATCGTAAACCCATTTCAACTCGGCACCGGCTTCGAGCAGGCCGTTGCACTGGCCGTAGATGTGGCCGTGCTCGAGGTAGGCGGCGGCGAAAATGAATTCGCCGGGCTGCACCACGGGGCTGGGTTTGCCTTGCGGGGCGTAGTTTTGGCCGTCGGATTTTTGGCTCATGAGATTCGGTCGGGTGAGATGGATTCGGTTCGGCGAATGAACGAGAGGCTCGGCGCGGCGATGGTGGTTCTGAATCGCGGCGTAAGGCCGCCCATGCGGTCCGCTTATTTTTTCGCGGCGGCGCGGGTTTCCTTCACGAGGGTTTTCACGGCGTCGTCGATTTGGGCGAACGTTTTCTTGGTCATGTGGTCGATGAAGAGCACGCCGTTGAGGTGGTCGGCCTCGTGCTGAATGCACCGCGCGAGCAGACCGTTGCACACGAGGGTGTGGGCGCCGCCGCGCTCGTCCTTGTATTTCACCGTGATGGCTTCGGGGCGTTTCACATCGCCGCGGATTTTAGGAAACGACAGGCAGCCTTCCTCGAAGATTTCCTCCGGCGCGCCCTTGGCCACGGTGATGACCGGGTTGGCGATGACCATGGGCATGATGAGGTCGAGCGGCAGTTTCGCGCCGTCGAGCGTCCACGTGAAATCGGCGTCGGCCTCGCTTAGGTCGACGACGCAGAGCTGGAGGGCGCGGCCGACTTGTTGCGCGGCGAGGCCGATGCCCGCGGCGTCGTGCATGGTGGCGATCATCTCGGCGGCGAGGGCGCGCAGGGCGTCGTCAAATTTGGTTACCTTCTCGCCTTTTTTTCGGAGGACGGGTTCGTTGTAGTGAACAATTCGCAAGGACATTGGTCGGTGTGGACAGTTAGGGTTAATTTGCCCGGCCCGGCTCGCAAATCTTTACTTTGTATATCCTCCCATGAAAGCCGGCGCAGCCCGACGTCCCACCGCTTTTGCGCCCATGACTCTTGTGCTGGCGGGACTCGCGCTGGGCGTCGTCGCTTGGCTGCTGCCGGTGAACATCAAGTCGGTCAGCCCTGCGCTGTTACGCGCGGCGGGCGCACAGACCCGGTCGCTGGCGGCGTTTGGGCGCGACTTGGTGGACTCGGAAAAAATCGGCCCGGCGGCGTTGCTGCTCGCGGCGTCGCAGAATGTGGGTGATCCGCGTGCGCCGGCGCTGGCCCGCGCGCTGGAGGAACTCACCGCCCGCCAGCCGGCCCTCGCGGCGTGGGGTGGCTGGGATCCGTTTCTCGATCCGCTTTTCAACCTGCGGGTGAGCTCGGGCCGCGCGGGGAGCACGCCGGTGCTGACGTTTTTCCTCCCGCAGGCGGCGCGCGAAAAACTCCGCGCCTACCTCGCCACCTCCGGCGCGCTCAGCGTGCAGGCCATCCTGCAGACGCGCGATCTCACGGCGACGGGGCGGTTCGTGCCGGCGTCGCGGGCGGGCGGGCAACCCTTGGATGCGCTGATGCTGCTCACGGCGTTGCTCTGCCAAGGCGAGCATCTCTCGCCGTCGCTCCAGCGAGAATTGCGCGCGCTCGCCGAGACGGCGGTGTTGAAGAAGGACCTCGGCGAACTTGAACCGTTTTTCATGGACCTGCTTTCGCTCGGCCGACGGCTTGACTGGGCGCAGCTCAGCGAACTCCTCCGCCATACCGAAGACACGAAGACGGTGAGCGCCTACGCGCACTTGGCACGGGTCGCCCCCGATCAGCTGCCGCTCATCTATTCCGCCGCGTTGTTCGCCGACTCGGCGGACCGGGTGGCGAGCTATTTGATTCAATATGGCAAAGCCGGGGCCGAGGATTTGCGGCTCGCGCTGGCGCAAGGCCAGGGTGCGGTGCGCGTGCTGCTCCAACGCCAGGTGCCCGTGAACCGCCAGACGGGGCCGGCGATCAGCGCCGCGGGTGAATTCGCGCTGGCGCATGCGCAGCTCACGCTCGCGTTGAAATATCTTGGCTACCTGCTCGGCGCGTTTTTAGTGCTGCGCGGGCTCGACCTCGTGGTCACCCGCACCGGTCCAGGCACCCCGCTGATGGCGCTGCCACGCATGAAGGCCGGCGTGCTCGCGCTGCTGTTCGCCGCGCTGCTCGTCGTCGGCACCGAACCGTTTTTGCTCAAGGCGGCACCGCCATCAGAGTATCAGGTCCGCGTTCATTTCCCGGTGCTCTTCGCCGCTTCGTCCGCCCCGGTTGCCCCCGCCACCCCTTCTCAACCCAACCACCATATGGACTCCTCAACGCTCATCTCCATCGGCCTGTTCGCCTCGCTGCAGGTCGCGATGTATTTTATCTGCCTGGTTAAAATTCGCGAGATCGCCGCCCAGGAACTGCCTCCACTCGTGCGCCTCAAGCTCATCGAGAATGAGGAAAACCTTTTCGATGGCGGCCTCTACCTCGGCATCGGCGGCACCGCCACCGCGCTCGTGCTGCAGGTGCTCGGCGTGATCGAGCCGAACCTGCTCGCCGCGTATTCCTCGAATCTTTTCGGCATCACCTGCGTGGCGCTCGTGAAAATCCGCCACGTGCGGCCGTTCAAGCGCAGCCTCATCCTTGAAACCGATTCCGAGGCGACGCTGAAATCACTCCGCAAGGCCTGAGCCCGCCGCGCCGCGTTTCCTTCGCGTCCTGCCACCGCCCGCGCCATGAATAAAACTCTCCTGCTCATCCTCTGCGATTTTCTCCTCCTGAACCTCCTCGCGCTCACCCGCTGGGAAAAGGCGGAGCCCCCCTCGGCCAAGCAGCCCCCGGTGCCGGAGATGGCCGCCAACGCCGCGACGAAGGACAAGGATCTCGTGGACACCATGCGCCAGACGCTCACCGACGAGCAGGCGCGCCGCGATGAGCTCGCGCAAAAACTCACCGCCGCCGACACCAACCTCGCCGCGCGCGAGCAAAGCCTCAGTCAGCTTCAGTCGGAAAAAATCCAGCTCACCACCCGGCTCACGAGTTCCGAGCAGGCCGCCGCCGATCTTGGTAAAAAAGTCGCCGCCGCCGCGCAGGAAGCGACGCTCACCAAGGAGCAGCTCGCACAAATCCAGCGCGAGCTGGAAGAGAAACGCGCCGAAGCCGAACGCCAGAAACAGGCGCTCACCGCGCTCGAGTCCAAGCGCGAAAAAGAGCAGCTCGAGGCGCGGAAACAAATCGAGGGACTCACCGTCGCCGTCATCGTCGGCGAACAGCAAAAGAAGGAACTCAGCGAGCGGGCGGCGGAGCTGAAGACCCAAGTCGAGAGCGAACGCACCGAGCGCATCAAGGTCCAGGAGACCACGACAAAGCTCGCAGCCGGCGTCGGCCAGCTTGCGGAAAAATCCACCGAGCTTACGAAGGAGATTCGCGACAACCGCCCGATCAACGCCAACGTGCTCTTCAACGAATTCCTCGCGAACCGCGTGCAGACCACGTTCACCGCGAACCGCAAAGGCTTCCTCGGCGCGGTCAACCGCACCGAGGAGACGCGCACGGTTTTCGTGACCAAGGCCGGCCGCACTTATGCGCTGCTGCACATCGCCGACACGCCGTTCTCGCTGATTCAACCCGGCGTGGACTGGGAGAAACTCACCGTCGATTTCCTTCGGCCCGGCGCCGGTCGCGCCACGGCGGCCACGATCGAGTTTCTCGCGCACGATCCGCGCATCGTCGTGCTGCCGGTCACAGCCGAGCAAGTCACCGCGCTCGGCGCGAAAGCCTATCCGCTCGCGGTCGATCCCTTCAAATTTCCGGAAGCCGTGCTCGTGAACGGCGGCGGCAAGGGCTACGGCGAAGTCGGCTTCAAGCTCGACGCTTCGCAGTCCGGCTTTGTGCGCGTGGACAACCGGATTTTCAAACGCATCTTCGGCGACTTTGCGCCCTCGCGCGGCGACCTCGTCTTTAGCAAGACGGGCGAGCTGCTCGGCATCATGGTCAACAGCGACTATTGCGCACTGCTCGGCAACTTCACCCCGGTGAAAACGATGAAGACCGGTGATGATGTGAAGGCTCAAGTCACGAGCCAGATTCTTGATGGGCTGTCGGCGCGCTACCGGGCGCTCCCGCTGCCATTGCAGTAGCTTCACCTACTCCACGCCGAGAGCGCAGAGTAACTGCCGGAGCACGGGGCCGAGCCGGCGCAGTTCCTCGCGGTGGCTGGCCGAAAGGCGGTCGATCAACGTCTCGCCGCGCGGGGAAAGGCGCACGTGAACGCGGCGGCGGTCGATGGCGGAGGTTTTGCGCGTCACCAGTTTCCGCAGCATGAGGCGATCAACCAAACCGACGGCGCTGTGATGCCGCACGTGCAGCCGCTCCGCGAGTTCGCCAATCGAAGCGCCATCGCTGCCTGGAAAACCCTTGATGGCCAATAAAACCTGATGTTGTTGCGGCGACAATCGGGCGGATTCCGCCGCTTGCCCGCTGAAGTGGAGAAAGCCGCGGAGCGTGTAGCGAAATTCGGCCAGTGCCCGATAATCGGCTTGGGAGACTCGGGCTGGTTCCGGGATTTTGCGCGGGGGCATGGCAAGCGAATGGGCGATTCGGCGCAGGCCGTCAACGCCACGCAAGGCTTGATAATATCGTGGTACGATATTTTGTGGGAGCATGTCCTCATCGACCCCCAAGTCTCCCTCGTCCCGAAAATCGCGGAGCGGTTCGCATTCAGGCCCCATGGGCCGGCCTGCGGCCCCACTGGTGATGCGTGAGCGGCTTTTCCCTGTCATGGCGCTGGCGGCACTGATTGGAGCGGCCGCCGGGTTCGCGGCCTATGGCCTTTACGCGCTGATCACGCTGGTTTCGAACTTGGTATTTTACCACCATTGGTCGCTGGAGCATCGCGATGTGACGGATCATGCGCTGGGTGGATGGGTGGTCGTCGTGCCCGTGCTCGGTGGGCTGGTGGTGGGACTGATGGCAAAGTATGGCTCCTCGAAAATTCGCGGACATGGAATTCCAGAGGCGATGGAGGCGGTGCTGTTTAACCAAAGCCGGATTTCACCACGCGTGGCCCTGCTGAAGCCCGCGTCGGTCGCCGTGGCCATCGGCACCGGCGGCCCGTTTGGCGCGGAGGGACCGATCATCCAGACCGGCGGCGCGATCGGCTCGATGATCGGGCAGGCGCTGCACCTGACCGCCTCAGAGCGAAAAGTGCTGCTCGCGAGCGGAGCGGCAGCCGGAATGGCGGCGACGTTTAGCACGCCCATTGCCGCGGTGATCCTGGCGATCGAGCTGCTCCTGTTTGAATACCGCGCGCGGTCGTTTGTGCCGCTGGTGATCGCGAGCACGATCGCGACGGCCGTCCGTTTTCTGATCATGGGACGTGGCGCGATGTTTACTGTGGGCGCGATGGATTTTGGGTTTCCGGCCTCGCTGGGATGGTATCTGCCGCTGGGCGTTCTTTGTGGACTCGGAGCCGCGGGCTTCAGCCGCGCGCTCTACTGGGTCGAGGACCAGTTCGAGAAATTGCCCTTCGATGAGATGTGGTGGCCCGCGCTTGGCGGCCTCGGCTTGGGCATCATCGGATTTTTTGTGCCCCGGATTCTCGGGGTCGGTTACGGGACGATCTCGGATATTTTGAACGCGCGTCTCGCGCTGGGTGTGCTCGCACTGGTGCTGGTGGCGAAAGGCCTGGCGCTGCTGGTGTCGCTCGGTTCCGGCACGTCGGGTGGCTTGTTGGCACCCATGTTCACGATGGGTGCAGCGCTGGGTGGTTTGTATGCGGGCGCGGTCAATCACATTGCGCCGTCGGCGCAGCTTTCGCTGGGCGCGTTTGCGCTCGTGGCGATGGCGGGAGTTTTCGGGGCGGCGGCGCGCGCGCCTTTCACGTTCATCATTTTCGCCTTTGAGCTGACGCGCGATTACGACGCGGTGCTGCCGTTGATGCTGGTCGTGGTCGTGGCGCATGCCGTGGCAATGCTCCTGATGAAAAATTCCATCATGACGGAGAAGCTCGCCCGGCGCGGCCTGCGGGTGCACCAGGAATATGAGGTGGATGTTTTCCAACAAGTCACCGTGGCCACGGCGATGGACCGGCACCCGGCGATCATTCCGGCATGGAGCACGATTGGCGAAATCGCCGAGCGGATTGCGGCCGGCGAGCCTTCGCTGATCAAACATCAAGCCCTGTTGCTGGCCGATGAACGGGGCGAACTCTCGGGAATTCTGACCCGCGGCGATCTGGTGCGTGCGTTAGAACGGGATCCCGATGGAAAACTTTTGGCGGACGAAGCTGGCAGCGGGCAGCCTCATGTCGGCTACGCGGACGAAACCCTGAGTGAGGCGCTCGCGCGAATGTTGCACCATCGCTGCGGGCGGCTGCCGATCGTCGAGCGGGAAAATCCGCGCGCGATTGTCGGTTATCTCGGGCGCGCGGCAGTGCTGGAAGCCCGCCTGCATCGCTTGCACGAGGATCACGTGCGCGAGCCAGGTTGGTTGAAAACCACACTCCGCACGAGGCCGTCCTGAAATTCGCATTCCGCTATTCGGCACCAGCCGGCTTCTGCCAGAAGTTGCTCCGACGGGGGAAGCGCGCGGGCCGACAGCTTGGTCTGCCATCGAAAAAAGGCATAGAGGACTGAGAGCCAAACCCGCGCCCGCAGCCGGGCAAACCCGCGGGCGGGCAGCGAGAAATCGGCGAAGAGCCAAGTGGCGCCGGGCCGCAAACTCGCCTGAACCTTCTCGACGACGCTGGCGACTTCGCTCGCTGTGAAACAGTCCAGGAAGAACAGCGTCACCACGGCGTCGAAACGTCTTCCGGGCAGATGGGCAGTGAGGATATTTGCAGTTTCGAAGGTGACCCGGGAGCGGTCGGGCGAACTGAGGCGGGCTGCGGCGCGATTGAGCATGGCCGGGCTGACGTCGAGGCAATGAACGTGGGCGTGCGGTGCGAGAGGGAGCAATCGCGCGAGGGCGCGTCCATCGCCTTCGCCGAGCACGAGGATGTCGCGGCAGGCCTGCAATTGCGCGAGGTGAATGAAACGCGCTCGCTCCAGATCGCGCCCAAAGGCGACCCATTCGAGGGCGCGGTAGATCCCGACAAGGCCATCGAAATTGGCGGGCGCGGAACTCATGACCATAATCCAGCCAACAACGGAATGAGCGGCGTGAGCAGCACGGCATCGGCGAGCACGCGAGCGAGTTGCCAGCCCGAACGACGCTCGACCAAGTCCACCGCTCCGAGCAACAGGGCGCTGCCCATCGCACAAAGGGCGGCGATGCGGTAGGGCTGCTTCAGCGTGAGCGCGATGATTCCGGCGGCGATGGCTGCGATCCAAGGCAGCAGCCGGCTGTGACGGGACGCGCGATCGAATTGAAGAGCGAGGGAGGTTTGCCCGTGCATCGCATCGACCTCGCGTTCCCACGTCGAAATGAGCACGCAATTGGTGAAGCACAGCAGTGCGAAAAGACCGAGGGCGACCAGCGCGGGTTGAAGCGCAGCGCCGGGCTGGGTGCAGGGAAAAAGCGCGACACCGCCGGTCAGCAGCGTGGCGACACAAAGCTCCTTGGGCGCGCGCCAGCGGTGCGTTCGGTGCGCCAGTTGGTGCGAAAGCAAATAAACGAGCACGGGGAGCAGCAGCAGCAGGCCGGCGAGAAATTCGTGCCGGGTTAAAAACTGCCGGGCGGTTCCCACCGCGGTCACTAGGATGGCGAGCCACAGCAGCGCGATCGGCCAGCGTGCGCGTTGATAAAAAAAATGGCGCTGCGTCCGCACCTGTCCCGGCGCGAGGCGCCATCCCTCGATCCACCGGTCGGCCGCGTAGGCGAGCCAGACGGAGGTGCCGAGCACGAAGCGGTGGTGCCAGCGCAGCGGGCCACCCGCGACGTGTGCGATCAGGCTCTGCCACAGCACTGCGACCGCCGGTGCATCGAGTGAAAGCATCGTGGGCCATTGCCACCAATAGGGTTTTCCGGGCACGGAAAGTTTCACGGAGTCAAGCAAGGCAGGGTGCCGTTGAGCGCCAAGCGCGGAGATTTTTACGGTGAAACCCCCGCGGACTGGCCGCGGAGAACAGGTTTGAGCTGAATCCTGCGCATGGCAGCGTCGAACTCCATGCGTTACCCCAAAGTGCTTTTACTCCTCTCGCTCCTCGCCATTTTTTTCGCGTGTTCGTCGAGCGTCACGGCACCGGCGTGGCGCCAGATTTGGAACGGCCAGGATCGAATTTCTCGCGCACGATCCGCGCATCGTGGTCCTCCCCGTCATGGAGGAACAAATGACCGCGCTCGGTGCGAAAGCTTATCCCCTCGCGGCCGATCCCTTTAAGTTTCCCGAGGCGGTGCTCGTGAACGGCGGCGGCAAAGGCTACGGCGAAGTCGGCTTCAAGCTCGACGCTTCGCAGCCCGGCTTTGTGCGCGTGGACAACCGGATTTTCAAACGCATCTTCGGCGATTTCTCGCCCTCGCGCGGCGACCTCGTCTTTAGCAAGACGGGCGAGCTGCTCGGCATCATGGTCAACAGCGACTATTGCGCGCTGCTGGGAAATTTCACCCCGGCGAAAACGATGAAGACCGGCGACGACGTGAAGACGCAGGTCACGAGCCAGATCCTCGATGACCTCTCCGCGCGCTACCGCGCGCTGCCACTGCCGTTGCAGTGAGTGCAGATAGGGCGCGCGAGTTTTGCGCGTCACATCTATTAAATGGAGGCGGGGTGCCTTCACCCCGCATTGACGTGATAGTGCGAGTGACGCGAATGCGGGGTGAGGGCACCCCGCCTCCAAAATGCGGCTTTGGTCGGTTACGCGGACT
This sequence comes from Opitutia bacterium, assembly GCA_025360615.1. Taxonomy (GTDB): domain Bacteria; phylum Verrucomicrobiota; class Verrucomicrobiia; order Opitutales; family Opitutaceae; genus Tous-C4FEB. The sequence goes on along the minus strand of JANYBX010000200.1, from coordinate 21,543 downwards.
GGCCGTGGGAAAGAGATTTGTGCCCGCGCGGCGGTCACGCAGGTTTCACGCACGATGCGTTACCCGAAATTACCCCTGCGTTGTGTATTGCTGGCGATGGTGGCGGCGAGCTGGTTGCCCGCGGCGGAATCCACCTGGCGCCCGCTCTGGAATGGCAAGGATCTCACGGGCTGGGATACCTGGCTCGCCAAGCCCCACGCGAGCGTCGCGCTGCCCGACGAGCCGAAGGACGACAAGGGGAACTACACTCAGCCCATCGGCACGAATCGCGATCCGCTCGGGGTGTTCAAGGTCGAGACCGTCGATGGTCAGCCGGCGATTCACATTTCCGGTCAGGTTTTCGGCGGCATCACGACGAAGGAGGAATTTTCCAACTACCACTTGAAACTGCAGTTCAAGTGGGGTGACAAGAAGTGGGCTCCCCGCGAGAAGGATGCGACGCAGCGCGACAGCGGCCTGCTCTACCACGTGCACAGCGCTTGGAATTTCAACGGCAAGACCTGGCCGCGCTCGCCTGAGCTCCAAATTCAGGAACGCGATTGCGGCGATCTTTTCGCCATCGGCTGCCAGATGACGGTTTCGGCGCGTCATCCCGATCCCACGAAACGGCTTTTCTATTACGACCCAAAAGGTGAGCCAACCGATTTCCTTGAGCAACCGCCAGTGGGCAATCGCTGCATCCGGCTCGAAGACCGCGAGAAGCCGCACGGCGAGTGGAACACGATCGAACTCGTCTGCGTGGGCGACGAGAGCATCCACATCGTGAACGGCACAGTCGTCATGCGGCTGAAAAAAGCCACGCGCCTCGACGGCGCGGCCCCTGCGACGCTGACTGCGGGGAAAATCCTCCTCCAGTCCGAGGGTGCCGAAATTTTTTATCGTAACGTCGAGCTGAGCCCGATCACCGCAGTGCCGCCGGAGTTTGCGGAGAAGTGAGCGGCGCGAGTGCCGAAGCCTGCGAGGATCTCTCGACTGGCCGCCGCTCCCGCACGGTAGGCTGTTCGGATCCCATGAACATTACATGGGGGCGGACGGCAGAGCGGTCGCGCGTGGCGGCAAGCGTGCTATGAGGCGAGCGCGGGGAATATTGAGCAGGGCGGCATTACGATTTCGGGGGATTCGCCACCAGCATTGCTTTGAGCTCTTCGAAGCCATCGAAGAGCGCGCTAAACTCAGTCTTGTTTCCCCCAACGTGCTTTATCACCACGTTGTCCTGGATGGGATCATGTTCGACGGAGGCCACTTCACTCCACGAAGTGAATTTGCGTCGGCCGATAAAATTCCATTCGGCGATCCCATCGTGGCCAAAAAAGATTTTTCTATTTCTGGCTGAGAGTATCAACCCCGCGCTCATCAAGGGTCCGAACGGCAGGAAAGCGATCATCGCAACCTTCTGTTTGGGCTCTCCTCTCGACCACAACGCGGACCAGTTAAATACGAGTGCTAGTAGGAGGCAGATAAACACGGCCGAGGACAGGAACGAGAACCTCCTGTATCTGCGGCTGTAAGATAGCATGATGCCATCGCTCGACACCGAGCCGTGGCGCGCACTCCCACTTACCAAATGGGCAACAAGTTTCTTGTTTAGAAATTCGTTCATGCTCGAATTCGCCTTAGTGCTTCGTCTCCGTCCCTTCGCTGACTGCGGCGGTGTGTTGGTCGCCTTCGCCGAGTTTGCGGCGGAAGAGGTCGAGGGCGAGGCGGTAGCATTGGAGGGCGAGCTCGGGGTCGTAACGATAGCCTTCGTCGCGCAGGAAGGCGTGCGCGCCGTTGAACTCGTGCCAGGTGAAATTCGTGCCGGCGGCGACGAGCGCAGCCTGAACTTTTTGACGACCTTCGAGGGGGACGTGCGGGTCTTGCCGGCCGTAGATCATGAGGGCTTCGCCTTTGATTTCGGCGACGCGGTCGAGGGTGTTGTCGTTCATCCCGAGGCCGAGGCCGCGTTTGTGGATGTCGGTCGCGTAGAAGCAGGCGACGGCGAGCACGTCGGGATTCATCGCGGCGCGGAAGGCGAGGTGGCCACCGATGCAGATGCCCATGACGCCGAGGTGGCCGGTGCAGGGCGCGTAGCTTTTGAGGAAGTCGAGCGCGGCGCGCGCGTCGGCATCGTAGGCGGCGAGGGGCTTGGTGGTCTTGAGGGCGTTGCCGCGGTCGGCACCGGCTTGGTCGTAGGCGAGCACGGTGCCGGCGGGTTCGTATTCGTGATAAATTTCCGGCGCGGCGACGACGAAGCCGTGGCCGGCGAGCAGCGCGGCGGTGCGGCGGATGGGCCCGGTGACTTGAAAAATTTCCGAGTAGAGAACGAGGCCGGGATATCGGCCGGGAGCTTGCGGACGAAAAATAAACGTCCTCATCGGGCCGGAGGGCGTGGCGAGATCGATGGCTTCAGGTTCGCGAATGGTCATGGGATTTTTCTAAACACGGTGATCGCGGATGGGCACGAATAAAGTTGTCGGAGGAGGCACCGAGCGGGGCGGACGGTGCGTGCAGTTTTTCGGACGGCGGGTTAGGGATAACCCGCCCTACCTTGGATTCAGAGTCTCACGGTGTTGTTGAGCGCGGTGAGTTCTTCGATGTCGGCGGAAGGTTCGATCTCGACGGAGCCACCGGTGAGGTCGGTGTTGGCAGGGAGCGTGAGAGTGATCTCGGCCGTCTTTGGTTGGAGATCGAGCGGGGCGGCGATGAGGGGTGTCGCGGCGGTGGCGAGGATTTGGCCGGTGCGCGATTTGGCCACGACGCGGGCGACTGACGCGGACACGGCACCAACATTGTGAACGGTGACGCGGACTTCGCGGTCGCGGATGAGGATGTCTTCGGGATCGAGGCCGAGGTCGGGGCGTGACCAGTAGGGCGTGCCGGGAGTTTTGAGTTTGAAGGTGAAGATCGTGGTCGCGCGCGGAGCGAGCGTGAGTTCGAGGGATTGCGAGCGGCCCAGCGACGCAGTGCGGGTGGCGATGGGGCCGTCGGCGGTGTCGTCGTTGTTGGCGTCGAGGCCTTGGGTGATTTCCCATTGGCCGGGGTCGATGTTCCAGCCGGTCATCGTCGCGTGGACGGGAGTTTTTTCGAGGTTGTAGGCGATGACTGTGAAGGAGGTCGGCGTGGCATCGGGGAGAAGGATGGCGACGCTCTGATCGTTCGCCGGCGCGGTGAATTTCCAACTCACGACGTGGCCGGGGTAGAGGCCGTTGCGGATCAGGGCGACTCCACCGAGGCGGGCGCGTTGGAGTTCCGCCGTGGGTGCGCCGACGCGATCGATCCAGAGACTGCCCTCGGTGTTGATGTATTCGAGATTGGCGCAGTCTTCGATTTGGGAGGCGTAAAGTTTTTCGAGCGCGGTTTTGTCGCCGTTGAGCTGCCACGTGAAATGGCCCGTGGCGGAGGAGCGGAAGCCGGCACCGGGCGCGCGGGCGCGGCCATCAGCGCGGCGCGTCTCGGTGGGTGCGGCGCGTTCGCCGGAGAGAAGGCGTGCGCCCCAGTCGGCGCGGAGATCGAGGAGGTCGAGGGTGTTGGCGCTGACGGAGGCGAGCGTGCCGAGGCCGCTGTCGAGGAGGGGAGAAAGGTAGCGGCGGTCGCCGGTCCATTTCCACGCGCCCCAGAAAACATGCCATGGGAAATAGCCGCGCGTGGTTTCGATTTCGTGGTCGTCCGAAAAACGAATCGCCACGGGCGTCCACGCTCGCCCGCTGCCGTCGGGCGGGCGGTGAGCGAGAAGGCCATCGGCGAGTTCGAGCATGTATTTTTTGGCAGTGGGGCTGCCGTTGAAATCGACGAGAAGCTGGCCGGGTTGGAGGACGAGATACGAGTAGGGTTTCGCGCGGCCCCAGGGTTCTTCCTCGGCGATTTTCGTGCCGCTGTAGTAAGAGGAACGGATGTGACGGTGGCCGGCGGCGTTGATGCCGGTGATGGTCTCGACACCGCGGGCCGTCGCCATGGCGCGCTCGAGCTGGCGGGGGCTGCCGAACTCGAGGAGGAGATTTTGCGCGAGGCAGTTGATGCCTTCCTCGTAGCTGTGAAGTTCGTCGGCTTGGATGGTGGGCAGGCCGTTCGTAAACATGCCGTTTTTGAAGGCGGCTTCGAGGAGCGCGTGGAGCGAGTGTTGGATTTTTTCAGGCTCGGCGCCCATCAGCGCGAGGCCGGGCCAGGTGTTGGTGAGGTCGACGTCGTCGGAAATGCCGCCGCCGAAATCGCCGGCGGCGACTTGGCGGTGGTCGATATACCAGAGGACGAATTTTTTCACGCGGCCGAGAAGTTCGGTTTGGCGGAAAGCCCAGAGCGGCACGTCGGGCGGCGGGGCGGGTTGGGTGAAAGCGGGTCGCGCGGCGGGGATGCCGGCGGCGAGGGCGTATTGGAGGCCGAGTTGGTGCTGCGGGTTGACGCGGAGGAGATCGGTGAGATCGGCCTCGAAGCGGACCCAGAGTGCGAGCTTGGGGCTCTTCGGGTGTTCCTCGACGAGCATCGCGTAGCTGTCGCGCGCTTGCGTGAAACGGTCGAGCTCGTGCTCGGCGCGGGCGGCTTCGCGGGGTTTGAAGACGAGGCGGAGTTGGGCGCCTTCGAGTGAGGTCGCGCTAAAATCAGCGCCGGCGGCGGCGAGAGTAATCCAGAGTGGTTTACCCTCGGGGAGGACGCGATCACGGAGATCGAGCCAGAGAGTTTTCGCTTCGCCGGGTTTTACACTGAAGGTGAAATCGAGCAGGTTGCGCGCGGGCCAGAGCGGGTCTTTGACTTGGATGTTGAGAGGAAAAAACGCGCCGTGGGTCGGCTTGACGTTCAGCGCGGGGAGATCGATCGCGATGCCATCGAGGCCGTCGGAATTTGAATTTGCGGGGACTACAACGTGGACGAGCGGGAGTTGGAAACCGGCGTGAACTTCAGACGGCTTGATCGCTTTTCCTCCGGCTGTCGGTGCGGCGACCATCAGAGAAATTTCATCTCGCGGGTAACGACCGGCGATGAGGGTCGGCAGGGAACCCAGAGCAGTATCATCGGGTGAAATCGTTCCCAGCTGATAGGAAAGTTTCGCGCTGCCGGTGGGCTCGCGTCCGGCGGTGACGTTGTAAGCGACGAGTTCGCCGATGGGTTCTTCCTGCGCGACGTTGGTGAAGCGGATTTTTCGAGCGGTGAGATTCTGCTTCGGCGTGTGAATGGTTTTTTCATGACTCTTCGCGCGCTCGAAAAGGATGGACTCTGCTTTCGCGGCGGAGGCGGTTTCGTTTTCCGCGGCGACGGGGAGCAGTTCCATTTTCCCGAAAGCGGCGCCGGAAATCTCGATGTGATTCACGGGCTCGTCGGGAAGGGCGAAGGTGATGGCTCGGCCGGAATCGACGTAGCAATCCCAGTCGGGGAGTTGAAAGTAATCGTTGCGACCGGGGAGACGGGAGCGGTTGTAGACGCCGGGCCAGGTGGTTTCACGGATGCCGTCGTTGGCTTTCCACCACCAGCGTTTCAGATCGTAGGCGTCGTGAATTTCGACTTTGCGGACGCTGATTGTGGGGCCGGCGTAATAGGGCGGGGGGTTTTTCGGGTCGTCGAAACCGTAGCGATGCCACCATTCGGCGCGGGTCGCCGGATCATTCAGCGAGCGCGCGGCGAGGACGGGGAGCGTGGGCGTGTCGCCTTTGGCGAGCGCGGCGATGTCAGCGTCGCCGATCATGCGGTCGTGGATTTTGATTTCGTCGATGTCGCCGCCGCGGACGAAATTATAATCACTCTGGACGTTGTGCGGACTGATGATGCGCGAGTGCGGGCCGAACTGGTCGAGGGCGGCGTCGTAGCGGGCGGTGGTCTCGACGTGGCCGGCGAGCTGGCCGTTCACATAAAAACGGATGCCCCGGGTTTCGTCCCACGCGAGCGCGAGATGAGTCCATTGATCGGGCTTGGGAAAATTCGGGAGCGAGACGGAGACGCGGGTGCGGGCGAGGTTGGCGTCGGTGACGAAGGCGTCGAAGCCGTGGCCGTTGTAGTCGAGGCGGAGCCAGGTCATGTCCCAACTCGAGTGATCGCCGTAGCTGACGCGGAAAAGGGGAAACGCGGTCGGGCCGACGGGGTAGCGCGAGCGCCAGAAGAAGGAGAGCGTGCCGCGCTGCGCGTAGATGTTGCCGGGGGCAGACCAGGCGAGGCGTTGGAGATCTTCGCAGCGGAGGGCGGGGCCGCGCGCGCCGTCGGCGATGGTGGAGACGTCGTTGACGAAGGTGGGCTCGGCGGTGCCGGGCGCGGCGAGGTCGGCGGTGGTGCCGTGGTCGCCGGAGAGGTGGAAGAGCAGGCCGTCGAGCGCGGGCGCAGCGGGCAGATCCAGCGAGCCGAAGAAAGCGATGAGAAGCGCGGAGGTGAGTGGGCGGGAATGAAAAGGAAAAGGAGAAGACATGCGAAGGGGAGAGGTTGGACCGAAATTCGCGAGCAAGTGGGATCAGTGCGCGAGCTGCGCGGGGGGAAGCGCGAGGGGATGGATGCGAATTTCGCGAATCGCGCCCTTGAACCAGTAGACTTGATTGAGGCGAACGCCGATGGAGGTCTGGCCGGCGAGGGAGGTGGAGGCGAAGGCGACCTCGCCAGAAAGTTCGGGCCGGCCGTCGACGAAGGAGGACATTTTTCGGCCGTCGTAGCGCAGGGTGACCCAGTGCCACTCGTCCGCCGTGTGGAGGAGTGTGCGGTCAAGGAGAGGCAGGCTGTTTTTTCCGCTGAGCAAAAAGGTATCGAGGGCCCAGCGGCCGTCGGGCGTAAGGCGAATTTCGAGCAGGCAGCGGGAACCGTCGGTGTCCTGAATGTGAAAGAAGCGCTGCTCCGCCGGGCCATGAGCATCGGGGCGGATGAGAAGCTCGATGGTGAATTGCGCGAGACCGAAGAGCGGGTTGACGGGAAGAATCAGTCCGTCGCGCGCGCCATCAAAAACGGCGGCGGCGTGGGAGTTTTCGTGGATCACGCGCGGGGCGCCCAGCACGGTGGTGGGCTGGCCGGAAATGACGTCGGTGCGATCAAGCGGCCAGATGAGCGAGGCGGGTCGGGGGGGCGCGACGGGGGAGTCGGCGAAGGCGGCCTGGATCGCGAGAGTAGCGAGGGCACAAATGAACCGGCGGGGATGGCGAAGGATAATCACGGATGGGGAGAAAGACGCTGGCTCCCGGCGAAAGTTGGCGGCAGCACGAAGCGGCGAGAAATAAAAAAGGCCCGCAGGTGAATGCGGGCCTTTGAGAGTTTAACAGTGCTGGCGGGCGATCACCAGACGCCGCGCACGCCGAGTTCGTAGATGGGATCGCCGTATTCGGCGTGATTGAACGGGACGGTCGGCGTGGACATGATGATGGGGCGGCCGAAGACGTTACGCACTAGAAGATAGGGCGTGAGGAGCCGGCTGTATTTATACTCGATGCGCACGTCCACCAATTCGCGGGGGGCCTGATATTGGAGCTCGTTGTAGTAATTGTTCGTCGCGACGTCGGTGTATTTGACGGTCTTCTGCGAGAAGGCCTTCAATACGCGCCCGGTATAGTTCGACGTGATGGTCGTGCTGAACTTGCCGATGCTGTAGTTGAGGGTGACGTTGACGGCTTTCTTCACGGAGGCGAACTCGAGGGTCTTGTTGACCTGCTCCAGCACGACGCGGTTGAGGTTGGCGTCGGTCGAGCTGAAAACCATGTTGGTCTTGATCGGGTCGATGCTGACGAGGGTGCCGTTGATCTGAAGTCCAAGGGTGTTGAAGGGCTTCGGGAGGAACGAGAAGTTCTGCGAGTAGCTGGCCTCGACGCCGTTGTAGTGGCCGGGGTCCTTCACGTTGAACTTCGTGGTGATGTCGTAATCGGTGACAACCCCGAGGAGAGTGGTGGGGTCGATGCCGAGACCGGCGGCGGACGCGTTCGTGAGGCCTTGCGTGGCGGTGACGATGAAGTTGCGGAAATCTTTCCGGAACACGCTGAGGGCGACAACACTGGAGCGGCTGAAGTAATACTCGGCCGAGGCGTCGAAGCTCGTCACGTCATAAGCCTCTAGTTTCGGATTGTAGATACTGACCTTGCCGCGGGCACCGGTCGTCGAGTCGGGAGCGGTGATGGCGGTGGGGCCGGGGAGGAGATCGCTGTAATCGGGGAGACCGATGGACTTGCTCGCGGAGGCGCGGAGCACGAGATTCTTGTTCGGGGTGTATTTCAAGTTGATCGAGGGGAACCAGCTCTTGTCGGTGAACTTGGTCTTGAGGATGCTGGGCAGGGTGGTGAGACGGTTCTCGGTGTCGGTCTGTCGGTCTTCGTAGCGCACGCCGAGGACCACGAGGAGATCCTTGATCGGGTTCACATCGAAGCGGATGTAGCCGGACTTCGTCTCGTCATCGAAGCGGGCGTTGACGTCGGCGGCGGGCGTGTAGGGCAGATAGGCAGCGCCGCCGAGGTTCGTGAAGGCCGAGTAGAGGCTCACGAAATTATAGGCGGGGAGGCCGTAGCCAATGGGGTGATTGGAGAAGCCGGTGTCAGCCAGGGCGGCGAGCTGGGTACCGGTGACGTTCGTCGCGGCACCGTTGGCGCCGAAGCCGGTCGTGGCGCTCGTGCCGGTGCGGTTGAAGACGTGGTTCTCGATGTTGCGAGTGTTGAGATCGTCGCGGACGCCGACCTTGACCGTGACGGGAATCGCGGTGTGGAGCGGGAGTTTGTAGTCGAGGGAGAAACCGTTGCGGGTGTCCACGCCGGTCTGGGGGCGGCTGCGGATGGTGGTCGTGTTGAACTTGCTGAGGTCGCGAAGATCGGCGGCGGCGCCGGTGGCATCGGTGATGCGGTAGGACGGGACGACGGCGCCGACATTGTCGAAGCTGACGTTCAGGCCGGTGCGGGAGACGGTGGCGTCGGAGAACCACGAGCCGTTTGTGTCGCGGTATTTGCTGTAGGACTGGCTCCAGTAGGGGCTGGCCTCGATGGTGGCGCCGTTCGGGAATTCATGGGAGGCGGCCAGATTGCTGATCCAAGTGACGCCGGATTTCCAGCGATTGATCGTGGCGAGAGTGACGGAGCCGGCGCCGGGACGGCCAGTGACGGTGCCGTAGCCGAAGGCCAAGGGGGAAGTCGTGGCGAGCGGCGAGAGAGTGCCGGTATTCACGGTGAGCACGCGGTCGGTGAAGAGAAGGTCGTAGTAATTCCACATCGCGGTCGCGGAGAGCTTGGTGTGGTCGTCAACTTTCCAATCGAGTTGGGCGGAGACGGATTGGCGGCGCGTATTTTTCTGCTCGTTCTGCAGATTCCACGAAGTAAGGGCGGGAGTCGCGGGGGCGCCGCCGTTCGTCGGGTTATATTCCCAAGTGTAGGTGGAGCGGGGGTAATCGTTAAAGAGCTGGGAGTTTTTGTAGCTGACGTTGAGGCCGAGATTCGGGCGGAGGTGAACGGCATAGTTCAGATCGAGGCCGGGGAGAATCTTGCGGGTCTTTTCCTGGCCCCAGCCTTCGGTCTTGGCGAAGGTGAGCGCGGTGTCGGTCGCCTGAAAGTAGGCGCGGTAGGAGAGGAGGTTGCCCTGGCGGTCGAGCGCGCTCTTGGTGACGAGGTTAATCAAGCCGCCGGTGCTGATGGCGGGGATTTCAGGGGTGAGAGTCTTGATGACTTCCACGGTCTCGACGTTGTTGATCGCGACCTGCTCGAATTCGAAACGGCGGGACAAGTTGCCCGAGGTGGCGCTGGCAATGGGATTGCCGTTGAGCGTGACGTTGGTGAAGGCCGTGGACAGGCCGCGGAGCGTGGCGGCGCGGGCGTCGTTGGCGTTGTAGTCGATACCGACGCCAGGGAGGAACTTGAGGTATTCGGCGGCATTGCCTTCGGCGATGTCGCCGTATTGGTCGCCGGCGGCGACGACCTTGGTGTTCACCGAGAGTTTCTGGAGGGCGATGGCTTGGGCCATGCCTTCCTTCGTGCCGGCGACTTTGTAGGCGGTGAGGGTGATGACGCCGCCATCGCCGCCGATGCGAACGGGCAGGGTGACGGACTGGCCGACGGCGACAGCCACGGGGGTGGTGACGGCCTCTTTGCCGGGATAGGCGACGGTGACTTTCTGGGCGCCGGCGGGCGCGCCGCGCAGGTCGAACGCGCCGGAGCGATCACTCGTCGCGCGCAGCTCGGTGCCGTCGACGCTGACTTCGGCGCCTTCGAGATATTTGCCGGTGCCGGCGTCAACGACGGTGCCGGTGACGGTGCCACCGGTGGTTTGGGCGAAGAGCGGTGAGGCGATGAGGAGGAGCGAGGCGGCGAGGCACGTGGTGAGCCAGCGGCCGAGGCCTCGCGAAACGGGGGAGGTAGTCGGGTTTGTCATGATTTGGTTGGTTGCTTTTTTGGACCTCTGCCGATGGCCGGCGATCAAAGCGGTGGCTTGATCGGACGACACGCCGAAGCGAGGGCCGGGCAGTGCGCGAGCTTCAGGCGGGGCACTGACCAGACGACACGTCGGACAGCAGGGGCGCGCTGGGAATCGCAGGCGCGGCGGGCGTCGTCAATCTCAAAGGACACGTGTCCGAAAGACACGTGTCGTCGTGGAGTCGCCTGCCCTCGAAGGCGAGGGTAGAGGGAAGATCTACTGATCCCGTGGGCGAGGCGGACGCAGACGGGCGGGGGCGACGGTCGAACGGGAGAGACGGTATACCAAAGTCTCTGTCATCGCATGGACGAAGCGCGCCGTGGCGATCGAGCGTCGCTGCGGGACACGCAATGAGAGTCTCAATTACCAGGGGACGTTGGTATGATGATGAGGGACTGGGAGGGCCCCTTCTTCGTAAAATCCAAAAACCTAGAGACGTCGGCCTTATATCGTCTGCCAAGAGACTCCTGCAATGGGATGAGTCGGGCTCAACGGGCGGGGACCGGCAACTGCAGTTCGCGCACCCAAATGTTGCGATACGAGACGGGATTCCGGTGATCCTGGAGTAGAAGGGGCAATTTTTCGGCGTGGGCTTTGTAGGCGGGTTGGCCGCGCCACACGGTGGGGCCTTTGAGGATGGAGTCGTGCTGCACGAGCACGCCGTTGTGCAGCGCGGTGATGCGGGCGGGGGTGACGAGGGTGCCGTCGGCGGCGAAGCGCGGCGCGACAAACACGGCGTCGTAGGTCTGCCATTCGCCGGGAGGACGGGAGGCGTTCACGAGCGGGGGATGCTGTTTGTAGATGGAGCCAGCCTGACCGTTCACGTAGGTGGGGTTATTATAGGAATCGAGGACTTGCAGTTCATAGAGGCCCATAAAATAGATGCCGCTGTTGCCGCGTTCCTGGCTTTTGCCTTTCACCTCGGCCGGGGTGCGAAACTCAAGGTGGAGCTGAATGTCGCCAAACGTCTGCTTGGTCACTTGGTCGCAGGGCTTCGCGTTTGGCTCGATGACCATCGCGCCGTCGACGATTTTCCAACCCGACTCGCCCGCGCGGACCGGTTGCCAGCCGTCCAGGCTATTGCCGTCGAAGAGCACGATGGCATCCGAGGGAACACTGCCGGGATTGGCGGTGATGATCGGCGGGACGGGCGTCCAATACTCGGTGGCCTCGGGCGGCGGCAAGGGATCGGCGGGCGTTTCGGCGGCGAAAGCCGGGAGGGTAAAAACGAGGAGGAGGCAGGGCAGGGTGGAGCGCATGGGAGAGGGGGGAACCGGGGAGATGCTTGGCACGGCAGGGTGTGGGGCAACGCAAACTTGCGCGCGCGCTTTATTTCAAGTCGGTGATCACGGCCGCGCGGCGGCGACGGTTTGGGCTTTCTCGGAAAAATATCCGGCGACCGGATTTTCCCTCAGGGCTTTCAGGCCGGAGACGACCACCTCGGCATTGAGGACGGCGCCGTCCCAGCCGGGGTGGACGGTTTCGCCCTTGGGTTTTTCCGGCGTCGGATTTGGGACGTAGAGGAGATCGACCTTTTTCTGGCCGAGGGCATCGAGGCGGCGCGCGATCAATTCATTGAGGTCGATGAAGCCGACGTTTTCGGCGCGGGCCACCTGTCCGGCCCAGCCGGCGAAGGAGTCGACGGCTCGATTAACATGGCCGCTGTCGTCCCAACTTTTGCGCGGGATGAGCGAGCAGACGATGGGCGCGGCGCCTTTCGCCTTGGCCTCGCCGATGATCTGCCGGAGATACCAGCCGAAGGTGTGAACGGTCTCGGGTTGGCCGGCGCGGTTGGTGATGGCTTCGGTTTCGTCGCCGGTGCCCTTGAGTTCGCCGACGGACGTGGCGGGTTTACCGCCGTCGTTCGTGCCAAACTGCAGGATGACGACGTCGCCCGGCTTGATGAGGCCGGCCATGTTTTTCCAATTGCCGTTATAGAAACTGCGGGCGCTGGTGCCGCCGAGGGCGCGGTTGACGACGTTCACTTTTTGCGGGTCGAAATAAAAGGTGAGCGGTGCGCCCCAGCCCCATTGGTTTTGATTGGTGCCATCGCCGGCGGAGCCATTGCGGACGGTGGAGTCGCCGATCAGCCAGAGAGTCGGTCGTTTTTCGTCGAGCGGCGAGGGAGGGGAATAGCGCGGGCCGGGCGGGCCGGCCTGCGTGCGCATGTCCACGCCGTGGGTGTTGGGCGGCGGGCGCGGGGCGGACGCCAGGGCCGGCGGTGGAGTGTCAGCGGGAGCTTCGACGGGGGAGGGATTTTGGGCGTGGGCGAACGCAGCGCAGGCGCACCAGAGGAGAATTTTTTTCATGGGGAGTGAAAGCGGGGTGGCCGGGCGGGGACTTCGGCCGGTGTCGTGGATAGACGCGAATCTAGGGACGAGGGTCCGCGTGATCGTTTTTTTTGATGGATCCGGGAACGCAAGCGCCCGCTTCGTGACGGAGGTTTGCAACCGCCGGCCACCGCCAATACGGTCCGATAAAAATGAGTTTCTCCCTCGGAAAAAGCGTTCGCGCGGTGGCGATCTTCGAAATAACGAAGGGCGTGTTGCTCGTGCTGGCCGGGTTTGGCGTGCTGGCGTTTCTGCATCGCGACGTGCGGGCACTGGTGGTCGAACTCGTGGGCCGGTTTCATCTGAATCCGGAGCACAGGTATCCGAGCATCTTCATCCGCGCGGCGTCGGAGGTCACGGATGCCAAGCTGTGGCTCTGGTCAGGCATCGCGATGGCATATGCACTGTTTCGCTTCGTGGAGGGGTATGGGTTGTGGCGCGAACGCCCCTGGGCCGAGTGGCTCGCGCTCGTGAGCGGCGGGATTTATCTGCCGCTCGAGCTCTACGAAGTAATCCAAAAAACGACATGGGTGCGCTGCACCGTGCTGATCGGAAATCTCGCGGTGGTGGTGCTCATGGGTCTGGCCTTGAGACGCCGGCGGAGCGGTCCGAAGACTCCGGGCGCTTGATCGCGCGCTGCGATTGCCAGGTCAAATTCACCTATCGCAACGGCGCGAATTTTTCTCCGTCAGTTCCGGCAGGCTCTCACCGGGCCCCGCTCACGGATAGAGATAAACTTCAGTCAGCACTTCGCCGGCGTCGGCCGAACTGCCGCCCGTGACGACGGCGGTATAGGCGCCGGGTTCCAGAGTCAGAATCAGCGCGGAATCGCGGCTCCCGTCCGTAAGTGAAAATGCCCCGACGGCGGAAAATGCCGTTCGCAGCGCCGGTGCATCCGTGCTCGGCGTGCCCCACGCATCACGCGTGGCCAAGGCGGTGGAGGCACCGGACCGGAAGATCTGAAGCCGGGGACTGCTCATGGGTCCGCTCACCCCGAACGCCCCCAAAGTCGGGCCGATGGCGCGGACGAGCACGCGCGCCGCGGCGGTGCCGCTCACTACGAAGCCCGCGATGGATTGGCCGCCTTGAGAAACATTGGTGCGCGTCGAGAGGTTGACCAACGGGGGCTGAGTGGACGGAGCGAGGGAAAAGCTCGCCGTCTGTGTGCCCGTGCCGCCCGACACCACACTTGCGCTATACGTGCCCGTGACCGGCGAGGTGAAGGTCAACAACGCCTGGGTCGTGATCGTCCCGTTCGCGAGCGCCTGCACGATCGTGCCGCTGTTGGCCCCGGTTTTTGTGTAAGTATAGGCGGCGCGTTGGTCGAGTTGGATGTCGCCCGACGAATCGAGGACCACGGCCTGGCCATTCGCGAGGAAGACCTTGCTGGCGATGCCGCTGGTGGCGAACACGCCGGTGCCGCCGGAGACGACCACGGTATAGATCTGGTTGCTGAGCGACGCCGGGGCAAAACCCTGGGCATGCAGGCGCGCGGTAAAAACCAGCAGCGCCAAAGTCATCCATGTTTTCATTGGGAAATAAAATTTTCTCCGTGGCCAAAAATCGCCGGGCGAATCGCGTCGCGAAAGCGCACGCGGAGGAGAGCAGCGGAATGAGTTGAAGCGTTCATCAACCGTCTTGGTGTGACGCTGGGTGGAAAGGTTGCGTCGGGCGGGCGCGATTCCGCCTGAAAGCATGGGGAGATTGCGCCGCGTCCTGGGCGAGGGCGGCCCTGAGCGGTTCGCCCATCTGTGATGTTGCCCGACGGCACGACGTGTGCCGTCGAAAATCCACGTTGGCCTCGCCACGGGCGGGTCGCGCGGCCACCACTTCGCCATGACGAGCGCCACTCATCTGACGGCCGATGAACTGGGGAAAGGCTGGGAGAACATCGGCCCGTCGCCGAAAAATCCCGGCGTGCTGGAGATGATCGTGCGACGGCCCGCGGCCGGGGAGCGCGAGGTGTTGGGCGAAGCCCGGCTCGACCTGACGCTGGGCTTGGTGGGCGACAACTGGCAGGCGCGGGGAAACCGTGCGACCGCCGACGGCGCGGCGCATCCCGAGATGCAGCTCAACGTGATGAACGCGCGCGTGGTGGCGTTGCTCGCGCGCACGCGCGAGCGTTGGGCGCTGGCCGGCGATCAGCTCCTCATCGACCTCGATCTCAGCGAGGAAAACTTGCCGCCCGGCACGCGGCTCAGTCTCGGCGACGCGATCATCGAGATCACCGCCGTGCCGCACACCGGCTGCGCGAAATTCGGCGAACGCTTTGGACTCGCCGCGATGAAGTTCGTGAACACCCCGCTCGCGCGACAGCTCCGGCTGCGCGGCCTCAACGCGAAAGTTATCCAACCCGGCGCGATCCGCGTCGGCGATAAAATCCTGAAGGGCTAGGGCGGCCCGGCGATTTCCGCAGTGACGCGGAAGCCTCGGCCCCGGACATCGCCGTGGACAAACGCGCGGCGGCTGCGCTAGACGTTGCCGGCATGATCACATGGATTCGCGTTTTCGTTTTGGTCGGGTTGCTGGCCTCGCGCAGTCCGGCCGCGGAGTGGACGATCTCCACGTTGGCGGGCACCGGTGTTCAGGGTTCCTCGGGTGATGGCGGTCCGGCCACCGCGGCCCAGCTCGACAGTCCTTTCGGTGTGGTGCGCGGGACCGACGGTGCGATTTGGTATTGTGAATATGGCAGCCAGCGCATTCGCCGCATCGCTCCGGACGGCAAGATCAGCACGGTGGCCGGCACGGGAAAAAAAGGTTACACGGGCGACGGCGGACCGGCGTTGGAAGCGACGTTCAATCTCCCCCACGAACTTCGCTTCGATGCGGCGGGCAACCTGTTCATCGCCGATATGGCGAACCACGCCATTCGTCGCATCGACGCGAAGACAGGGATCATCACCACCTTCGCGGGCACCGGCCAGCGCGGCTACTCGGGCGACGGCGGGCCGGCCAGTCAGGCGAGTTTAAGTTCACCGCATAGCATCCAGTTTGGCCCCGACGGCAGTCTCTACATTTGCGACGTGAACAACCAGGTCATCCGCTGCGTCGACCTGCCCACCGGGATCATCCGCACGTTTGCGGGCACGGGCAAAGCCGGTCCGACTCCCGATGGTGCGCCCATCGCGGGCACGCCGCTGCGGTCGCCGCGCTCGCTGGATTTCGACCGCGCCGGCAACCTCTGGCTCGCCACGCGCGAGGGCAACCAAGTGTTCAAATTCGATCTCAAGGCCGGCATCATCCACCTCATCGCGGGCACGGGGGAATCCGGTTTCACCGGCAACGGCGGCCCGGCCAAGGATGCGAAGTTGAGCGGGCCAAAGGGCATCGCGGTCGATGCCGCCGGCAACGTCTGGCTGGCCGATACCGAGAGCCACAGCGTGCGGATGATCGACGCCAAGACGGGCCGCATCGAGCTGATCGCGGGCACCGGCGAAAAGGGCACCGGCCCCGATGGCGATCCGCTGAAGTGCGCGATGAACCGGCTGCACGGAATTTTCGCGGATGCCGACGGCTCCGTTTTTCTCGGTGACAGCGAGGCCCACCGCGTGCGCGTGCTGCGCCAGCGTTAGTGGCGGCGAACTCGCATCGAGCGGCATTCACGGCACCTCGTAAACTTCCACGAGGGCGATGCCGCTGCTCGTGCCGTCGGCGGCGGTCGCCTGCACGGTGTAGCCGCCGCTGGGGAGCGTGACGACGAACGCCGCGTCCTTGCTGCCGGCGGGCAAGGGAAAGGCGCCGACTTGTGCGGCCACGAGCGCGGTCGTGGCGGCGTCGGCATTCGCGCCCCAGTCGTCGTTTTGCAGAATCACGGTTGAGCCGGAGTAGATCGTGATTTTCGGATCGGCGAGTACGCCCGGGACGTTGAACGGATCGAGCCCGAGCGTCGGGCCGACCGCGCGGATGAGCAGGGTCTTCGCTCCGCCGGGTGAGATCACGAGGCCGGGAATCAACACGGCGGCGCCGGTGCCGACGAAGCCGCGCGTGGCGAGATTGATCAGCCGAGCGGTCGAGGGCGGGGCGGCATTCACGGTCAGGGTTGCGGCTGCGCTCGTGACGGAGCCCGCGGAATTTGTGACCACCACGGTGAGCGCGCCGGATTGAAAACGCTGGGCCGCGGGCACCGCGTAGGTGGCGCTCGTCGCGCCGGCGATGGCGACGCCGTTGCGCGACCATTGATAGGTGAAGGGACCGCCGCCGTTCGCGGTGATCGAAAACGTGGCGGTGCCGCCCGCTGTCACGGTTTGGGAAACGGGCGGGGTGACGATCTCGGGCGCGCCCGCCGCCGGCACCAGTTTCCGCACGTCGCCGGTCGCGAACAACGCGTAGAGTTCGCCGGCGCTGTCCTGCCCAAACCCGAGCAGGTAGGACGGCACGGTGGTGCCGGCGGTGTAGGCAAACTCGAAAATCACCGGAGCGGATTGCGCCGGGTTCAGGTAGAAAAGACGGGCTTGGTGAATCGTGAAACCGGCGGGCGGCGTGTCGTCGCCGACCGAGTAGTCGCCGAAAACGTAGGTGCCCGCGAGCGCTGGAATCGCGGTGCCGCGATAGACGAAACCGCCGGTGACCGCCGTGCCGTCGCCGGTGAGATTGGCCGGGATGGCGGCCGCGCCGTCAGGCGCATACTGGCGGCGCGTCTTGTATTCCGCGAGCGGCAGGACGGACGAGAAACTGGCATAGCCGCCGGGCGGCGTGCGCAGGAACGTGACGCCAGCGGTGAGATCGTCGCCGGAAAAATTATCCTGGTTGATCAGGGGCACGCTGCCTTCCAGATAGGGCCAGCCGTAGTTTCCGCCGGCGGTGATGATGTTGATTTCCTCGCGGTGGTGCTGGCCGACGTTGCCGAGAAACAGGCGGCCGTCGCCGCCGGGGCGGCTGTCCCAATTGAAACCCCACGGGTTGCGCAGGCCGTAGGCGAAGATTTCGCGGAGGCTCCCGTTCGCGCCGTCGGCAAACGGATTGGTCGCGGGAATGCGATATTGGCCGTTGGCGCTGAGCGTGCCGGCGGAGTTGCCGGGGAGCGGATCGAGGCGGAGCAGTTTGCCGAAGGGATGGGTGCGGTCCTGGCCGTTGCCGCCGTTGTTGGAATGGCCGTCGGTCGGGCTGGTGACGCTGCCGCTGTAGTCGTTGCCACTGCCGCCACCGTCACCGATCGCTAGATACAGAAAACCGTCCGGGCCGAAACGCGGGCCGGTGCCATTGTGTCCGCCGCCGTTCGGGTGCGCGAGACGCAGCAGCACGCGAGACGAGGCGGGGTCGATCGTCGGGGGAGTCGCGCCGGTGTTCACCGTCCACTCGTGGAGGACGTTGAAATGGTCGAACGTCGCGAGCGCGTAGTTGGCGAGGGTCGGCGTGGGCGCGCCGGGCGTGTATTGCTCGGGGTGCCAGTAGTCGGGCAAGCCGGTGAGCGGGCCGCTGCTGCCGCTGGCGAATTTCCGCTCGTCGGCGTAGGTATAGCATTTGCGGTAGCCGGCGCTCGCGGCGTCGTTGAACGCGGGATGAAACGCGAGGCCGTAGAAACCATTCGCGCTGGCGAAGAGAAAAGGAACCGCCGCCACGGTCGCGAGATCGAGCGCGGTGGTAACGGCGCCGTTGTCGATCACGCGCACTTTGCCGTCCAGCGTGCACACATAGAAGCGCCCATCGGGCCCCACGACCATGCTCATGGCGGGACCACCGACGTTCGCGATTTGTTGCAGGCCGATCTTCACGCTACCGGGTGAAACGCCGACGGCGGCCGCGAGCGCCGGGCCGGCCGCGAGTAGCGCCCCGCCGGCAGCGATCGAGAGGAGGGCGACCAACTTCATCGTTTAAGGAGCAACGGGAGAAAGAGATTTTCCGGCGAGAGTAAAAATCGCATGGGCCTTCAGCACCGGCCGGTGCGCCTCGCAATACGCGCGTCCTGCCGCCGTCAGGTAGATCATGCCGGTCTTTGGGCCGAGCGCGACGAGGCCGTGCCCGAGGAGGGGATCGCAGGCTTCAAACACCAGCGACTCCGGGCCGATCATCAGGCCGACGCGCACTCCCGGCTGGGGCGGCGTGTTCACCTGCTGAACCCAGAGCATTTTGAGCAAGTCCTTTTCCGCGGCGGAAAGGCCCGCAAAATCAGGCGCAGCCCGCAGATTCGCGGAAACGGGATGCGCCTCGATTTCCGCTCGGTGCGCCTCGCAGAACGTCAGGCCTACCGGCGTGAGTGAAACGGGGCCTTGATCCGCGCGTTGCTCGATCAGGCGTTTTTTCACGAGTGGAACGAGCCCGCTAAAATTCGGCGCCTGCTGCCCAATTCGGAGAGTGGAGCGGATGCCTGGTGTGAGCGGGGCGCTCTTTTGCCGGGACCAGAGGATCGCGAGGATGTTTTTTTCCGCACCGGAGAAATTGGCCAAAGCGCCTTCTGAAATTGGCGCCGCGAGCGTGCTCCCCGCGGCGGGAGCGGATGGGTTTGAGGTCGAGGTGTTGCTCTCGGTGATCGGTTCCTGCGCGGCGTTTACTGCCGGCGCACGGAGGGCGTTCGTCGTCGCGAACGCGGCCGCGGGAGGGCGTGGTCGCAGGGCGAAACCGGCAATCGCCAGAAGGACAATCGTCACCGCTCCGGTGATGAGCGGGGATAATTTCGCGGCTTGGATGAGCCGTGGAATCACCGCCGCTCCCGCGCCGGCGTGACTGAGGGCGTGGCCGGCGACGCTGAGCGCGAGCGGCGCGGGGGCGGCGAGGGCGGACTGCGCGGAGAGCGCGGTGCCGAGCGCGGCGGCGGTTGACGTGATGCCTCGCTCGGCGAACGCGGCGCGCAGGCGCTCAAGCGCGCGGTTGACCCTCATGCGCGCGGCATCGGCGCTGAGCGAGAAGGTGGTGCCGACTTCGGCAAAGGAACGGCCCTCGAAGAAATGCAGCAGCACGGCGTCGCGATCCTGCTCGTTCAAGAGATCCATGACCTCGTCGAGGAACGGCTCGAAGCGGTCGGCCTCGCCCGGCGCGGGCGAATCGAGTGCGTGCATCGCGTGGGCTCGCTCCTCGTAGACGCGCCGACGCTGCTCGGCGCGCACGGTGTCGGCGGCGGCGAAGCGCGTGCTCGTGTAAAGCCAGCCGGCGAGATTGGGGCGGTCGCGGAGGGATTTCGCCTTGCGGGCGAGGTCGGTGAAAATCCGCTGGGCGACATCGTCCGCTGCGTGGGCGTTGCCGCCGACGCGGCGCAGGGCGGCGTGATAGACGATGTTGATGTGCCGCTGCACGAGTTCGGTGAACGCGGACTCGGCGCCGGTTTCGAGGTAGCGCCGGAGAAGTTCGCCGTCGGAAATCATGGTGATGGCACTAGCAGCCGGCCGCGGCGCGAAGCGAACAACCAATGTGAAAATAAACGCGGGAAAAATCGGGCGCGGCCGTTCGCCCGGACTTTCGGGCGACGGCTACGGGGTGCTCCACCATGAAAAAAACAGAATTAATTTCGCGCGTCCGGCTGCTCTTGGGAGCCATCGCGTTTCCCTTGATCACGACGCTCCCGACATCGGCTGCGCCGTCCGGTCCCGGCGTTCGTTTCGCGGACTCGATCAAGATCGTGCGCCGCGATGCGCCGGCCGGGAACGCGATTCGGGTGCGCGAGCAGCTCACGGAAAGTGAGTCTGCGGCATCGCTCAATTTCGTCGTCAGCTTGCGCATGAGAAATTTTGACCGGTTTCAAACCGTCCTGCAATCGGGCGGCACCGTGACGAAAGCCGAGATGGAGGCGGACTATTTGCCGTTGAAGCGCGACTACGACCGCGTCGCGTCGTGGCTCGCCGAGCAAGGTTTCACGCCGACGCTCGTGGATCAGGGCCACACGAATATATTTGTGCGCGGGACGGTCGCGAAGATCGCGGACGCGCTGGACGTGGCGTTTGCGCGCGTGGCGACGAGCGACGGAGAATTTACCTCGGCGGTCGCGGCACCGGCGCTGCCGGCGGAATTGGCGGCGGTGGTTTTGGGGATCGACGGGCTCCAGCCGCACGTGCAGTTGCAGACGGATAAAAATCCGTCCGGCCCGACGGTGGACGCGGCGCATTTGTCGCGGGCGATTCCGGCCGATCTGCTCGCGGCTTACCATGTGCCGGGCGATCTCGACGGATCCGGCCAGACCATCGCGATCGTCATGGGCGCGGTGCCGCTCGCGAGCGATCTGACGGCATTTTATCAGGCGGCGGGAATCGCGGCGAACGCATCGAATGTCACCGTTGTCCCGGTTAACGGCGGCCCGACGGCAGACAGCCAGACGAGTGCGTTCCAGGAGGTGACGATGGACACCGAGTGGGCGAGCGGCATGGCGCCGGGCGCGAAGCTCATGGTCTATGCCACGCCGACGATCAGCATCGCGGACTTCGTCGCCGCCTGCACCCAGATCATGAACGACGGTCAGGCGAAAATCGTTTCGCACAGCGCGAGCGCGTTGGAGAGCGGGCTCCCGCCGACTTCGTTGCGGGCCTACTCGCAGGTTTTTGCGCAGATGGCCGCCGCCGGGATCACCGTGCTTCACGGCTCGGGGGACAACGGCACGAACGGCACGCCGACTTATCCCGCGAGCGATCCGTTTGTGGCCGCACTCAGCGGCACGATGATGACGTTCGATGCGAACTGGAACGCGACCGACGAAGTGGTCTGGCCCTCGACGGGCGGTGGCGTGAGCGCCGTTTTTGCGCGGCCGTCGTGGCAGGCCGGTCCCGGCGTGCCCGCCGGCACGATGCGCTGCGTGCCGGATGCGGCGTCGATTTCCACCTGTATCACGACAACAGGCACACTGTTTCCCTTCGTCATTCGCGGCGGGCAGACCATCGGCGTGGGTGGTTCGAGTTTGACCGGTCCGGTCTGGGCGGGGCTGATCGCGATCATCAATCAGGCGCGGGCGAAAGCCGGCCTGCCGACGGTGGGTCTGCTCGGG
>JANYBX010000113.1 GCA_025360615.1 Opitutia bacterium | reverse complement strand
TGTAGAGGGAGCTGCCGAGGATCGAGCTGACGATGGCGGTGGTGTCGGGCAGGGCGGCGAGCGCGGCGATCTGGGCCGCGGTGGGCTGCGCTTTCAGGAGCTGGTAGTAGAGCGCGGCGGCGCGGGCGAGTTTCTGGAAGGCGGCGTTGTTGGAATTCGTGAGGGTGATGAACTCGGCGATGGCGGGGTTGAGGCCGGCGACGGTGTAGCCGCGGCCGAGGTTGGGGAGCGCGGTGTCGTTGTCGTGGAACTGCACGAGTTCGAGGGCGGAGGGGCCGCGGCCGAGGGCGGTTTGCCAGAGGCGGCTGGCGAAGGGGGTGTAGGCGGCGGAGAAGCTGGCGTTGAGCGTGGCGGTGGTGGTCGGGCCGTATTTGAAAATATATTCAGCGGAGCCGAGGATCTGGCCGACGACGGTGCCGAGGTTGGCGCGGGAGACGAAGAGGGTCTGGTAGTTCGTGTAGCTCGGCCACTCGTTCATGAGGAGGTAGTAGGCGGCGCAGAGGTTGACGGTGTTGTTGAACGAGGGGTCGGCGGCGAGCGTGGCGGTGAGCTGGGCGCGGGTGGTGGTGCCGGCGGCGATTTGCGCGGAGTAGCTGGCGAGCTCGGTGGGATTGGGGTTGCGGACGAGGATATCCTGGAAGGTCTGCAAAATAAACGCGTCGTCATCGAGGATGGGGTTGTTGCGCTTGACGGTGACGGTGAGCGCGGTGGCAACGGCGGTGTTGCCGGTGTTGTCGGTGGCGAGGGCGTAAACGTTGAAGGTGCCGGAGGCGGCGGAGGTCCAGTTGACGAGGTAGCTGGGGCCGGTGGCGCTGGTGCCGACGCTGACACCGTTGGCGAAATACTGGACGGAGAGGATGGTGCCGTCGGCGTCGAAGGCGTTGGCGCTGAGTTGCACGGGCTGGCTGAAGGCGACGGAGGTTTTGTCGGCGGCGAGGTTGATCGTGGGCGCGGCGCTGGTGGACGCGGTGACGTTGATGTTGGTGGTGGCGGAGGCGGTGAGATTGCCGGAGGTGTCGGTCGCGATGGCGACGACTTCGGTGGCACCGGTGGGGAGCGAGCCGAAGGAGGTGGTGATGCGCCAGAGGTTGCTGGCCTGGTCGCGCACGGCCTGGCCGATGCTGGTGCGGTTCACGAAGAACTCGACGGCGGTGACGATGCCATCGGAGTCGGTGGCGGTGGCGGTGAAGCTGGCGGTGGAGTTGGTGGTGACGGTGCCGGGGACGTTGATGGTGATCGCGGGGGCGAGGCCGACGAGGTTGTTGACGACGACGGCGCGGGAGACGGCGGAGGTGGTCTGCGCGCCGGCGGAATCGGTGGCGCGGGCGGCGACGGCGTAGGAGTTGGCCACGGTGGGCGTCCAGACGGCGCGGTAGGTGTTGGTGGTGCCGACGCGTTGGCCGGCGGCGATCTGGGTGCCGTTGCCGAGGAAAACGACGGTGAGGGTCTGGCCGGCGTCGGTGTCGGCAGCGGTGGCCTCGAGGAAGATGGGGGCACTGACGTTGGTGACGGTGGCGTTGTCGGCGGGGCGGACGAGGGCGACGGTGGGGGCGGCGTTGCCGGTGACACGGACGACGACGGAGGAGGAGACGGCGGTGTTGCCGGTGTCGTCGGTGGCGACGCCGTAAACGTTAAAGTTGCCGGCGGCGAGCGGGGTGTAGTTGACGGCGTAGAGGGGAGCGGCGGTGGAGGTGGCGATGGCGGCGCCGTTGGCAAAGTATTGCACGGAGACGACGGTGCCATCGGGGTCGATGGTGTTGGCGAAGAGCTGGAGGGCGGTGCCGGCGGTGACGGTGGCGGTGCTGGCGGAAATGGTGACGCTGGGCGCGGAACTGGACGACGGGGTGACGAGGAGATTCGCGGTGGCGGAGATGGACTGGTTGCCGCTGTTGTCGCGAGCGATGGCGTAGAGCGGGAGGGCGAAGCGGCCGAGGGCGTCGGGGGTGAGGGCGGCGGTGTTGACGTTGGAGAAATTGTAGACGAGGCGGTAGACGTTGCTCGTCTGGTCGCGAGCGGCGAGGCCGATGGAAGTGTCGGCGAGGAAGAACTCGACGGAGGCGATGGTGCCATCGGTGTCGAAGGCGTTGGCCACGAGGTTGACCGAGGAGAGGGTCTGGATGGCGGTGGCGGCGGCCCCGAGGGGGGCGGCGATCGCGACGGTGGGCGGCGAGCCGGTGACGCTGGCGATGGTGATGTTAACGACGGTGGAGGTGGCGGTGAGGGAGTTGGTGTCGGTCACGCGGGCGGTGAGCTGGTGGGCGCCGAGTTGGGAGGCGTCGGGGGTGAAGGTGATCGCGTAGGGCGAGCTGGTGTCGGTGCCGATGAGCGCGCCGTCGAAGAAAAACTCGACGAGGGTGATCGCGGCGCCGCTGCCGCCGGTGGCGGTGGCGGTGAGCGTGAGGGGGACAGCGGGGGTGGCACGGGTGCCATCGCGGGGCGCGGTGAGCGTGACGGTGGGCGTGCCGAAGGCGGCGGTGATGTTCACCGTGGAGGAGACGGCGGTGTTGCCGCGGTCGTCGGTGACGATGGCTTCGAGCGCGTAGGCGCCGGGCGCGGTGGGGGTGAAGCTGGCCGTGAAGGGGGTGGCGACGACGGGAGCGCCGACCGCGAGGCCGTTGGCGTAAAATTGCACGCCGGCGATGGTGCCACCGGGGGCGGTGGCGATGGCCGCGAGGCTGACGGGGGTGTTGGGGACGGCGATGGTGTTGTTACCCGGCGCGAGGAGGGAGACGGTGGGCGCGGCGCCGACGGGGGTGAGCACCGTGAGGGTGAGCTGCGCGTCGCGGGAGAGGCCGGCGTTGTCGGTGGCGCGGGCGAGAATGACGGAGGTGCCGGGAGTGGCGGGGGCGGTGTATTTATAAACGTAGGGCGGGGAATTTTTTTCCGCGACCTTCAGGCCGTCGACGAAGAACTCGACGCTGACGATGGCGCGGCCGGTGGCGGCGGCGACGGTGGCGAGGGCGTAGCGCGTGGCGCGGGCGGGCATGGTGGTCGCGGGCGCGGCACCGGGGGAGAGGCTGAGCGAGATCGCGGGCGACGAGGTGTCGGTGACCGTGACGTTGACGGCGGCCGAGGTGACGGAGGCGCCGAGCGAATCGGTCGCGCGCGCGGTGAGGGCCACGGTGCCGGTAGCGGAGGGAGTCCACGCCACAGTGTAGGGCGCGGCGGCGACGGGTGAACCGAGGGCGACGCCGTTGGCGAAGAACGCGACCTGCGTGATCGTAGCACCCACGCCGGGCGTGGCGGCGGCGGTGAGGTTGACGGCGGTGCCGAGGGTGGCGGTGGAGTTGGCGGCGGGGGCGGTGATCGAGACGGCGGTGGCGGCCACGGCGGTGACGGTGACGGCAGCGGAGGTGACGCTGGTGTTGGAGGAATCGACCACGCGAGCGGTGATCGAGAAATTGCCGGCGGTGGCCGGAATCCACGTGACCGTGTAGGGCAGCGAAGTCACGGTGCCGACGACGGTCGTGCCGACGAGAAACTGGACTTGCGCGACGGTGGTGCCGGCGGCGGGCGTGGCGGAGGCGGTGAGGGAAACGTTACTGCCGACGGTGACGACGGAGCCCGTGAGCGGGGCGGTGAGCGAGACCGCGGGCACGGCGGCGGCGGTGATGGTGACGTTGACCGCGGAGGAAGTGACGGGGGTGCCGTTCGAATCGGTGACGCGAGCGGTGAGCGCGACGACACCGGCGGCGGTGGGCGTCCAGCTCACGCTATAGGAGCTGCCGGAGGTGGGCGCGAGGGCCGTGCCGACGATGGTGCTGCCCGTGAGAAAATCGACGCGGCTCACGGTGGTGCCGCCGCTGGCGACGGCGGTGGCGGTGAGCGTGGCGGGAGAACCGAGCGCGAGCGAGGCGCCGTTGGCGGGACTGGTGAGGGAGACCGAGGGCACGCCGGCGGCCACGGTGACGTTGACGGCGGCGGTGGTGATCGCGGCGCCGTTGGAATCGGTCACGCGGGCGGTGAGCGAGGCGGAGCCGGCGGCGGCGGGAGTCCAGTTGACGGTGTAGGGCGCGCTGGTGGCGGTGCCGACGAGCGTGCCGCCGACGAGGAAGTCGACCTTGGTCACGGTCGCCGGGCTGACGGCGGAGGCCGAGGCGACAAGCGGCACGGCGGTGCCGAGGGTGACGCCCGCGCCAGCGAGCGGACTGGTGAGCGTGACGGATGGAACGGTGATGTTAACGACGGCAGCGGCGGATGTGGCGGTGAAGCCCGCCGAGTCGGTGACGCGCGCGGAGAGGCTGGCCGTGCCGGCGACGGAGGGCGTCCAAAGAAAACTGTAGGGGGCCGAAACGGAGGTGCCGATGACGGTGGTGCCG
>JANYBX010000088.1 GCA_025360615.1 Opitutia bacterium | reverse complement strand
TACGATGTCTTCGACCGCTCGATCGACGTGCACATCTCCTCGCTCCGAAAAAAACTCGGCGACGATGCGAAGGAGCCGCGCTTCATCCGCACCGTGCGCTCGGCGGGCTACATGATGGTGCAGGCGGATTGAGGTAGGGTGCGTTATCCTTAACGCGCCGGTTGCGCTCGGCATTTTCGGTGAGCGGAGCCGCCGCGGCGGGTTGGGGATCACCCGCCCTACCCTCACGGCACGACGTAGATTTCCACGAGCGCGGTGCCGGTCGTGCCGCCCACGCCGGAGACGTTCGCGGTGTAGGCGCCGGCGGGAAGCGTGACCAACAGCGCGGCATCGCGACTGCCGGCCACGAGGGAAAAAGCGCCGGAAGCCGCCGCCGCGGAGGCGACTTCGGCGGCGTTGGCGGCGGTGCTCCAGTTGTCGTTGGTCGCGATCACCGTGCTGTCCTGGTAGAGCGTGAGCTGGGGATCGGCGATCGCGCCGGACACGCCGAAGGCCGTGAGGCCTGGGCCGACCGCGCGCACGAGAAGTTTCACGGTGCCCGTGCCGCTGATCACGAAGCCGGGAATCAACACCGCGTCGCCCGCGCCGACGAAGGCGCGCGCCGAGGCGTTGATGAGCCGCACGCTCGTATCCGCCGTGGCCCCATCATAGCACTCGACGAGCACGATGCCGGTGGCGTTGCCCGGCGTGGAAACCGGCGTCGTGTAGCCGCCGGGCGCAAGCGTGGTCACAATGGCCGCGTCGGCACTGCCGGAGTTCAACGGGAAGGCGCCAACTGAAGTCATCGCGGCGGCATCGGTGGCGAGCCAGTTGTCATTACTCGCGACGACCGAGCTGCCCGACAGGAGCTGCAATTGCGGATCGGCCAGCGCCCCCGCGACGCCGAAGGCCGTGAGTGTCGGGCCGACCGCGCGCACGATCACGCGCTTGCCCGCCCCGGTGCCACCGAGGACCACGCCGGAGATCGGCGTGCCCGCGAGGCCGCCGATTTGCGCGCGCACGGCGAGGTTGATCAGGCGGGCGGTGGGAGCGACGGGGGCGCTCACGGTGAGGGCAGCGGCGGAGCTCGTGGCGGTGCCGGCGGAATTGGCGACGACACAAGTGTAGCTGCCCGCGTCGCTGGTTTGCGTGCTGGCGATGCTGTAGCTCGCCGCAGTCGCGCCGGAAATAGCCACGCCATCCTTGCGCCACTGGTAGGTGAAGGGCGCCGTGCCGCTCGGCGTGATGGTGAAGCTGGCGCTGTCCCCGGCCGTCACGCTCGCGCCCGCGGGCTGGCTCGTGATCGTCGGCGCGACCACCGTGGTGGTGATGGTGAGCGTGGCCGTGCCGCTCGTGGCGGTGCCGGCGGAGTTGGTGACAATACAGGTGAAGCTGCCCGCGTCGCCCGTTTGCGCGCCCGAGATCGTGTAGCTGCCCGCGGTCGCACCGGAGAGGGCGGCGCCGTTTTTGCTCCATTGATAACTCAGCGGCGCCGTGCCGCTCGCCACGACGGTGAACGTGGCCGTGCCGCCCGTGACGATGCTGAGGCTCGCGGGCTGCGTCGTGATGATCGGCGCGACCGCCGGGCTGACGGCGAGCGTCGCCGCACTGCTCGTCGCGGAACCGGCGGAGTTTGTGACGGTGCAGGTGTAGCTGCCGGCGTTGCCGGTTTGTGCGCTTGAAATCGTGTAGCTCGCGGCAGTCGCTCCGGCGATGGCCACGCCGGCTTTGCTCCATTGATAGGTGAATGGCGCGGTGCCGCTGGCGACGATGGTGAACGTCGCGCTCGCGCCCGCCGCCACCGCGAGGCTCGCGGGGGGCGTCGTGATCGTCGGTGCCACGGCCGTGGCGGTCACGGTGAGAGTCGCGGCACCGCTGGTGACGGAGCCGGCGGAGTTGCTCACGACGCACGTGAAACTTCCGGCATCAGTCGTCTGCGCGCTCGGGATCGAATAGCTGGCGAGCGAGGCGCCGGCGATGGCGACGCCGCCTTTGCTCCACTGATAACTCAACGGCGCCGTGCCGCTCGCGACCACGGTGAACGTCGCCGTCGAGCCGGCGAGGACGCTCACGTTCGCCGGCTGCGTCGTGATCGCGGGCGCGACGATCGCGGCGTTGACCGTGAGCGTGGCAGCGCTGCTCGTGACGGTGCCGGCGGAATTCGTGACGACGCAGGTATAACTGCCCGCGTCGGTCAGCTGCGTGGCACTGATCGTGTAGCTCGCGGCGGTCGCGCCCGAGATCGCGACGCCAGCCTTACTCCATTGATAAGTGAACGGTGCCGTGCCGCTCGCGACCACAGCGAACGTCGCGCTGGCGCCCACGGTGACGGTGACGTTAGCCGGCTGAGTCGGGAGGGTGGGCGCGACGGTCGCAGCGTTGACGGTGAGCGTGGCGGCGTTGCTCGTGGCGGTGCCGGCGGAGTTGGTGACAACGCACGTGAAGCTGCCCGCATCGGTCGTTTGCGCTGCGGCGATGGTGTAGGTCGCGGACGTGGCGCCGGAGATCGCGGCGCCCGCTTTGCTCCACTGATAAGTCAGCGTAGCGGTGCCGCTCGCGACCACAGCGAACGTCGCGCTGGCGCCCGCGGTGACGGTGACGTTGGCCGGCTGCGTGGTGATGGACGGCGCAGTCGTCGTAGCGGCGTAGGTTAACGTGGCCGTTTTTCCGACGGGCGTGCCGTAGGTGCCGTTCGTATCGTAGGTCGCGATGGCGGTGAGCGTGACGCGGAAATAGTTCGCGGTGGTGGCGCTGTAGTTCGTCGTGAGCCCGCCGCTCGTGACCGTGGAGGAAAGCGTCGTCCACGTGGAGTTGTTCGCCGACGACTCGACCTTGTAGGTGGCGCCCTCGGCGGAATTCCACGAGAGTGCGACGCTAGCGCCCGAAGCCGCACCGGCGATCGCGATGGCCGCGGCGGGGCCGACGTCCGCATACTCGGTGACCGTCTCGGTGATGCTACTGACG
The DNA here is from genome assembly GCA_025360615.1 of Opitutia bacterium. Taxonomy (GTDB): domain Bacteria; phylum Verrucomicrobiota; class Verrucomicrobiia; order Opitutales; family Opitutaceae; genus Tous-C4FEB. The sequence goes on along the minus strand of JANYBX010000088.1, from coordinate 8,899 downwards.
GTGCCGACGCCGAGGGCCGCAGTGGCGTAGTATTCCTGGTTGATGATGTCGGGAAACACCGTCGCGCCCGTCGCGCTGATGCAGACAAAGTAGGCATACGTGCCGCTCGGATACTCGGGCGTCACACAGTAGCGGACGTTCTGGCGGTTGAGGTCGAAATCGACGCCCTGGGTTTTCCCGAGGTCGCCCAGGTATTCGTAGTCCTCGGCGAAGAGGCCGATAGAATACGTCGAGGTCACGCCGCCGCCGACGGAATAACTCGTCGTGGTGGTGGGGCCGTATTCCGTGGCGGCGAGCGTCTGGCTCTTGCCCTGCACGCTGGCGGCCCAGACGGGCAAGGTGACGCGGCCGGTGGTGGCGAGGTTGACGGTGCCGTTGGTGCCATCGCGTTTCACGAAGCCGCTCACCATGCGCCGCACGCTGCTGGTCGCATCGGTCGCCGTGGCGTAGCCGTAGGGTCCGTAAATCGGCAGGCCGTCGTTGGCCCAGCCGATGATCGGCGAGTGCCTCGTGGGCGTGGCCTCGCTGTAGGTTTTCGTCGAGGAGTTGTAGGTGACGTTGTCGCCGAGCTGATAGCGGAGCGCGATCGGGTTAACGTGGTTGTGATAGACCCCGTTGTTGGGCTGATGCGCGTTGCCCGTGTCGAAGTTGAAAAGCTCTGCGATGCCCGCGAGGCGATTCCAGATGCCGGAGCCAGCCATCGAAACCGTCGCGGTGCTCGTGGAGTAGGATTGCGCGTCGCCGTTTTCCCAGACGAAGACGCCGTTCACGAGCACACCGCCGCTGCCGCCGCTTTTTTGTTTGGTCGTGGGGATGCTAACGATACGCGGAAAGCGGTGGATCGCGGCACGATTGGTGGGCCACGAAGTGTAGGTCATGGCGTTGGGCGTGAGCCAATTTCCCATCGTGTAGCTGGCGAGGCCGGTGGTCACGATGTAGACGTAATTCGTCGAGTAGGCCACGCGCTGCACATCGGAGTAGGCGTTGGTCGCCTGCCCGCCGCCGCCGTTGGTGAGGCCGGAGCGCGGCCAGGTGCTCACGGCGTTGCCGGAGGATTTGTCCGCGGTGGTTTCCCAGACGCGGGCGTATTGGCCGGACTTCGAGGTGAGCCACGAGGTGATGTGCGGATCGGTCTGGGCGCGCAGCGAGAGGATCGGGGAAAACGCGAGAAGCAGGACGGCGCAGAAATATTTTCGCATGAGAAAGGGTTCGCCGACGATGCTATCGAGGAAATGTTAAGGCTCTGTGAGCGTCGCGTGGATTTTTGTTAACCCCGGGTAAATGAGCGGGAGTTTCCCCCTCGGCGTGCGTAATGTCCGAACATGCGCCTGACGTTTCCCCTCTCGCTCAAGGTCTCGCTCTGGCTGCTGCTCAATCTCGTGCTATTGGGCGCAGTCGGGCTGGGTTTCATCGTCGCGCAAGGCGGCGTGAGCTGGAGCGCGCTGATCGACGGGGCCGCCGGCGAGCGCGTGCAAACCCTCGCCAACGCCATCGCCGCGGAAGCCGGAGCCGCGGGCGACGAGAAGCGCGACGCGGTGCTGACGCGTTTCGCAGCGACGTATGGCGCGGAGCTTTTTCTCTTCCACAACAGCGGCCGCCAGCTCGCGGGCCCGCCGCTCAATCCGCCTCCCGCGCTGCGCGGACAACTCATCATGCCCCGCGAAGGCGACGGCCCGCGACGCGACGAGGCGGGCGCACGCCGCCCCGGCCCGCGCGCCGAACCCGACGAGGCGCCACCGCCACCGCCCCCGCGCGAACCGCCCGAGCGCGCACGCGAACGCGGCCGAGGGCGCCTCTATCTTCACACCGTCGCACCCGCCGGGCACTGGATCGCGCTGCGCGTGCCCTTCAATCGCGCGGACGGCAGCCTGCCGGAGCCGGCCACACTCTTCATGCGCGTGAGTTCGCGCTGGGCGCTCCTGCGCCTCCTCGACCTCCAGCCGTGGCTGCTCGCGGGCGCCGCAGTGCTCGCGTGCTCCGTGGTGTTCTGGCTGCCGTTCGTGCGCGGGATTACGCGCTCGCTCAGCCAGCTCACCGCTGCGACGGGGCGCATCGCCGAAGGTCGCTTCGACACGCGCGTCCCGGAAAAACGCCGGGACGAAATCGGCGCGCTCGGCCACTCCGTGAACACGATGGCCGCCCGGCTCGACACACTCGTGAACGGCCAGAAACGTTTCCTCGGCGACGTCGCCCACGAGCTCTGCTCCCCCCTCGCGCGCCTCCAGCTCGCGACCGAAATTCTGGAAACGCGCGCCGAGCCCCCGCTCCACGAGCACATCGCCGACGTGCGCGAGGAAGTGCAGCGCATGTCCGACCTCGTGAACGAACTCCTCGCCTTCACCAAGGCCGGCCTGCGCCCGCGCGACGCCATGCTCGACCCCGTCGCGCTCGCTCCCCTCGTGCAACGCGTGCTCGCCCGCGAAGACCCCGCCGCGCGCCTCACCGCCGATGTGCCCGCGAACAGCCATGTCCTCGCCGACGCCGCCCTGCTCGAGCGCGCCCTCGGCAACCTCGTCCGCAACGCCCTCCGCTACGCGCCCACCGGCGCGATCACGCTCACCACCCGCCGCGACGCCGCCCACGTTCTTCTCACCCTCACCGATGAAGGCCCGGGCGTCCCGCCCGAAGCGCTCGCCCGCCTCGGCGAACCCTTCTACCGCCCCGACGCCGCCCGCACGAGCGAAGCCGGCGGCACCGGCCTCGGCCTCGCGATCGTGCGCTCCAGCATCACTGCCTGCGGAGGCACCGTGATGTTTCGCAACGGCACGCCCCGCGGCTTCGCCGCCGAAATCACGCTCGCCGCCTCAGGCTAATGTTAACCCAAAGTGTTAGGAGAACACGAAATCTTTACCCCGCTCCGCCGGATCCCAGATTTTCCGCCCCGCCCACCTGATGAACCGGCCGGCCCGATCAGCGTGGGGGGATGAATTGATCCGCCACGGCCAAAATACTTTTCACTCGCCAACCTAATTGGCCAGTGAACCTGCCATACTCGCCGGATGAAACCATCTCGCGCCCGCCCCAAACCGTCCCCCGCCGCCGCAGCCGAGGGAGGTAGAGGAGATGTAGCCGTGATGTAGAGGAGATGAACGAAGGATGCCGCCTCCACCCGTAGTCCAGTTCACCGCCGGCTACTCGCTACCCACTACTCGCTACCCGCTACTTTCCTCCCTCCCCCATGGCCACCGCCACGCTCAATCCCGCCTTCACCGCCCTGCACGGCCGCGTCGGCGAGATCGTCTTCAAGACCTACCGCGCGCGCGGCGGAAACAGGATCGTGCTCAGCCGCGTGCCCCGCTTCGAGGGCTACGTGCCGAGCCCGGCGCAAGCCGCGCAACGCGCCCGCCTGCGCGAAGCCACCGCCCACGCGCAACGCATCCACGCCGACCCCGCGCTCAAGGCCCGCTACCTCGCCACCGCGCAAAAACTCGGCCGCAGTCCCTTCCGCCTCGCCATCTCCGATTATCTCCGCGGCCTGCACCGCGCCGCCCCGCCTCTTCGCCCTGGAGACCCGGCCGGCGCGGATTCACCCCGCGATGCCGCCCCGCCCGTTCTCCGACCCCGCGTCCCGCCCCGAAACGCGAAACCCGAAACTCCCGCTTCCGCCCCCGCAACTCCGCCTCTCCAACCCGGAACCCAAAACCCGAGACGCGGAACCCCGAACCCGAAACCCGACACTCCGCCTCACCGCATCCGCCCCATGAGCGTTCAGCGTTCAACGTTAAAAGTTCAGCGTTGCCCGGCCCGTCCGTCTCCTCGTGCTCGACCCTCCGCGCCCCGTCTCTCGACGCTCCACTCCTCCGCTGCATCCCGCGCTCACCGTTTAAACCCGAAGCTCAAACCCCGAGACTCGCTGTGTTCGCCATTACTGCCGTCGGCAAAGCCGACCACTGGCCGGGCGATTGTAGGAGCGGGTTTATCCCGCGATTCTCCGTCGGGCTCCAGCCGTCTTGTTCGATATGGCGGCGAATGCGGCTAATGCCGTGCAAAGCACGCTGCGGTGAAAAAGAGAATCCAACCCGCCTCCACTGCCACCCCGGGAGCCGATGCGACCCGGAGCGGCGGACCTCAAATGTTGGGCAGGCCGGGCGAGTGGAATGATCCTCAATTCCGCCGTTGAAACGCGGAGAGCGCGGAGGTTCGCGGAGGAGGAAGCATCTGACGCGCGAAAGGACTCACCTGCCGGGTGAAGGTTGATGGGGCACAAGAGAGAGGCTTTTCTCCTCCGCCTTCTCCGCGTCCTCCGCGTTTCAACTGCGCCTTTTAGGTTGAACGGAACGACCGCTGATTTTTCACCACGGAGGCACGGAGACACCGAGGTCAGAAGGGAGAAAGGCCCGGCCTCCCTGATTTTGCCACAGAGTTTCACCCTGAGCGTGAACACTCGCGACTGAAGGGGACTTTCCAAAATAGTTTTCCCCCGTGCGCTCCGTGCCTCCGTGGTTCAATTTCAACTGCGGAATTTAGGCTGATAACAGCCGGAGGCCTAGCATCGAACGCTCACTCCCGTTTCCCCGCCAATAATTTCTCCCGCGCCACGAAATAGAGAAATGCCGTGATCGCCACGAAGGGGAGCAGTGAGAGCAGATCAGAATTCGGGCCGTTGAAGAACGGGTTGTGCGCGGTGGCCCAGTCGCCGATCTGCTTGTCCGTGTCCGTGAGCACGCCTTGCACGATGGCGATCACGATGCCGGCGATCGCACCGCCGGCGATATAACCCGAGGACAACAACACGCCCGGGCTCTTGTCGCTCTCGGCGTTAAACTGCTCGGTCGTCAGCGTGGCGTGCGACGCCTGCTGGCGCAGCTTGCGATCGACGAGCCAGCGCACCATGCCGCCGACGAGGATCGGCGTCGTCGAGGAGAGCGGCAGATACACGCCGACCGCAAACGCCAGCGCGGGCACGAAGGAAATTTGCAACGTCACCGTGATCATCACGCCGAGCAGCACGAGCGCCCAGGGCAGCTTGTGGTCGAGAATGCCCTTGATGATGTAGGAAATCAGCATCGCTTTCGGCGCCTCGAATTTCCGGACGACGCTGCCATCGGGCCGCGTGGCGTGCGCGCCGTTGATGCCGGGATCGACCAGCCACACGGCGTCGCCGCGCTCGTTCACGAGATACTTGCCGGCCGGGCCGCCGAGCGCGTCGGTTTTCTGCCACGAGAAATAAATCCCCGCGTCGTCGCGCGCCTGCGGGCCGCGGAGGGATTCGCGTTTCTCGAGCGTGCTCGTTTCAACGTGCAGGCCGGCGGGAGCGACGTCCTTGATGGGAACGTAAACCGTGGCCGCGTCGTTGAGCCAAAGGAGAATCGGGCCGAGGATGAGAGCGGAGCAGAGCGCGCCAACGAGGATCGCGTATTGCTGGAGTTTCGGCGTCGAGCCGACGAGGAAGCCCGTCTTCAAATCCTGCGACGTCGTGCCGCCGTTGGCCGAGGCGATGCACACGATCGCGCCGACCGAGAGCGCCGTCACATAATACGCGCCGCCCGTCCAGCCCACGATGAGGAAGATGAGGCAGGTGAAGAGCAGCGTCGCCACCGTCATGCCCGAGGTGGGATTTGAGGTGGAGCCGATCTCGCCCGTGAGCCGCGACGACACCGTGACGAAGAGAAACCCGAACACCACGATCAGCAGCGCCCCGAGGAGATTCATGTGCAGCGAGGGCGCAAAGGTGATCGCCGCGAGCAGCAGCACGATGCCGATGCCCACAAACTTCATCGGCAAATCGCGATCGGTGCGCACGTCGCCCACGGTCGTCATCCGACGGCCGGGAGCGAACTCCGCGAAGCTCGCCCGCATGCCGCGCCAGATCGCCGGCATCGCCTCGACGAGGCTGATCAATCCCGCCGCCGCCACCGCGCCCGCGCCGATATAGAGCACGTAGGCGCCACGCACTTCCGACGGCCCCATTTCGCCGATGGGAATCGTTCCCGGCGCGAGCGCCGTCGGCAGGCTGTCGCCGAAAAACTTGATCATCGGAATCAACACCAAATAGGAAAGCGCGCCGCCCGCGCACATGATGCCCGCGATGTAGGGACCGATGATGTAGCCGACACCGAGGAGCTCGGGGGAAATTTCCCCGCTGATCGACCCGCCCTTGAACGGCGCGCCGAAAATTTTCTCGGGCACATCCTTCCAGCCCTTGAACGCCACGTTGAAGATCTTGTAGGCGAGCCCAAGGGCAAAGCCCGAGAAAATCTGTTTCGCGCCCGGCGATTTCCCCAGCCCGGCCGCCTCCGCCACGCGCATTTCTTCCTGTGCCGAGGGCGAGGCCAGCGCGCGATCCTCGGCGGTGGCCCCGGCCTTCAGCACCGCCGCGCAGGCCGTGCCCTCGGGGAATTTCAACACGCCGTGGTCCTCGACGATGTGCGGCCGGCGCAGCGGAATCATCATCAGGATGCCAAGCAATCCGCCGAGCACCGCCACGAGCATCACGCGCGTCAGCTCCAGGTCGAAGCCGAGGATCATGATCGCCGGCATCGTCACGCCGACGCCGAACGCAATCGATTCGCCGGCCGACCCGGCGGTTTGCGTGATATTGTTTTCCAAAATTGTCGAGTCGCGCCCACCCGCCTTCGAGACACCGCGAAACAGCGCGAGCGAAATCACCGCGACCGGGATCGAGGCGCTCACGGTGAGACCCACCTTGAGCACGAGAAACAGCGACGACGCGCCAAACACCATGCCCAGCACCGCGCCCGTGATGACCGCCCGCCACGTAAACTCGCGCATGACCACCGACGCTGGGATAAACGGTTCGAATTTCGGGGTGTTCGACATGATGGGGATGAAGTTCAGGAAGCAGGAAAGCCTCGGCCATGCCAGACTTCCCAGCGTGGTTTTCCAGACGGACGGACCGCTGAATAAACCCGCCGCTCGCTTGACCCCGTTGTTCACCTCTCTAGAAAATTTCCCCTCTCATGAAGCCTTCCACGCACGTCGAGAATCCAGATGTCGTCCTCATCGGCAGCGGCGTCATGTCCGCCAACCTCGGCGCGCTCCTCAAGCGACTGGACCCGAAGCTCACGATCCAAGTTTACGAAGTCACGGAAGACTTGGCGCATGAGGCTTCCCACGGCTGGAACAACGCCGGCACGGGCCACGCGGGCATCTGCGAACTCAGCTACACGCCGACCCAAAACGCCGACGGCACCGTCGATGTTTCCAATGCGATCAAGATCTTCGAGCAGTTCGAGCGCTCGCGCCAATTCTGGAGCTACGCCGTGGCCAGCGGCATGGTCGACCGGCCCAACGATTTTATCCGCCCGGTGCCCCACCTGAGTTTCGTGCACGGCGCCAAATGGGTGGACTACCTGCGCGCCCGCCACGCCGGCATGGCCGCCCACCACTTCTTCCGCGAGATGGAGTTTTCGACCGACCGCGCGAAAATCGCCTCGTGGGCACCGCTGCTCACCGAGGGTCGCGGCGACGTGCCGATCGCCGCGACGAAGATGGACTCGGGCACCGACGTGAACTTCGGCGAGATTTCCCGGAAGCTCCTCGGCTGGCTCGGGAAACAGCCCGGCTGCGGCATCGCCTCGCATCACCGCGTCGTCGATCTCGACAAGGTTAACGGCGGCTGGGACGTGAAGATTCGCGATCTCTCCACCGGCGAAATCCGGCGCAATCGCGCGAAGTTTGTCTTCGTCGGCGCCGGCGGCGGCAGCCTGCACTTGCTCCAGAAGGCGGGCATTCCCGAAAGCAAAGGCCTCGGCGGTTTCCCCATTGGCGGCCAGTGGATCGTGTGCGACAACCCCGCGATCGTCGCGAAACATCAGGCCAAGGTTTACGGCCAGCCGCTCGATGCCGCGCCCACGATGGCGGTGCCGCACCTCGACACGCGCATCCTCGATGGAAAAAAGACGCTGCTCTTCGGCCCGTTCGCCGCGTGGACGACGAAGTTTCTCCACCGCAAGGGCAGCATCTGGGATCTCCCCGGCTCGATCAAACCGCACAACCTCTCGACGCTGCTCAAGATCGGCGCGACGAACATCCCGCTCGTTCGCTACCTCGTCCAGCAAGGCACGCAGAGCATGGCCGACCGCATGGAAGTCCTCCACGTGTTTTATCCTGCCGCGAAAAAGGAAGACTGGAAACTCATCGACGCCGGCATTCGCGTGCAGGCAATCAAGAAAACCGACGGCCAGGCCGGCATCGTCCACTACGGCACCGAGGTCATCACGAACCAGGATCGCACCATCTCCGCGCTACTGGGCGCCTCGCCCGGCGCCTCGGTCTCGGTGCACATCGTTTTGGAGGTTTTGAAACTCTGCTTCCCACAACTCCTCGAAACGCCCGAGGGCAAAGCGCGCATGAAGGAGATGATCCCCACCTACGACGAGGACATCAAACTCCCGCAAAACGCCGAGCGCTTCAAAGAACTGAGCCGTAAAGCCAGCGCGAACCTCCAGCTCGGGTGAAGTCGGACTCGGAGCGGAATTCGGAGTGAGTCACAGAGAACACAGAGCCCAGACACAGAGTTGGGAGAGGACCGAAAGCCTTCGCCTGTTTCACTCCCTCGAGACGTCATTCATCGAAATGAAAACCTCTTCTTCCCTCCTCCGTGACCTCTGTGCCCGCGCTCTGTGTCCTCTGTGACCCACTCCGTTCCGTCTTTTTCCCCTCCTCTTTTCCCTATGCCCGCCGCCAAAACCATCTACTCCGCCGCCGTCGATCTCGGCGCCACCAGCGGCCGCGTCATCCTCGGCTCATGGTCGAAAAATAAACTCACGCTCAACGAAGTTCACCGCTTCCCGAACACCTTCCGTTCCCTCGGCGCGAACGACTACTGGGACATCGGCACGCTCTGGCACGAGGCTCAGACCGGCCTGCGCAAAGCCGTCGCCGCCCTCCCCCGCGGCGCGAAACTCTCCTCCGTCGGCGTCGATGTCTGGGGCGT
>JANYBX010000080.1 GCA_025360615.1 Opitutia bacterium | reverse complement strand
ATGGAGACGATGCACGACCTCGGATTCCTCTACAGCCTCTACGCCGTCGCGCTCTACCGGCTCACGGGCGATCTCTCCGCCCGGTCGCTCGGCCTCAAAGCCGCCGACGAACTCGCCAAGCGCTACATCCCCGCCGGCGGTTACATCCGCGCTTGGGGCCGCATGGACGAGCCCGGCACCGACTACGCCGGACTCGCGATCATCGACTGCCTGATGAACCTCCCGCTGCTCTTCTGGGCCGCTCAGGAAACCGGCGTCTCGTCCTATCGCGAGATCGCCGCGCGCCACGCCGACTGCGTTCTGGCTAATTTTATCCGCTCCGACGACGCCGTTTATCATTCGTTCCGCTTCGATCTCAAAACCGGCCAGCCCGCCCGCCCCGACAACTACTGCGGCTACGCCATCGACTCCGACTGGGCCCGCGGCACCACGTGGGCGATCTACGGCTTTGCGCTCGTCTACGGTTACACACGCGACCGGCGCCACCTCGACTGCTCGCGCCGCATCGCCGCAAAATTCATCCGCCTCCTCGACGACGAGATCGTCCCCATCTGGGACTTTCGCCTGCCCGCCGGCCAACCCAAGCTCCGCGATTCCTCGGCCGCCGCGATCGCCGCCTCCGCGTTTCTCGAACTCTTGAAACACCTCCCGGGCGACGACGCACTCGCGACCGCCGCACACCAACTCCTCGCGCGCCTCTCCTCCGAGGACTATCTCAACCCCGATCCCGCCTGCCCCGGTCTGCTCCGCCAAGGCGAAGTCGGCGACGGCGTCGGCAAAGCCCGCACCGCCTACACGAGCTGGGGCGACTACTTTTTCATGGAGGCGTTGATGAAACAAAAAAACGCCACCGTCGGCTACTGGTGAGCAATGGGGGCCGGGCCCTCCCCGCTTTCCCATTTGCAGCGCGCCCCGGCGGCTACAACCTTCCGGCGCCATGCCTGAGGATTTCCCGACCTCTCCCCCCGCGCGCGTCTCGCTGCGCGATGTCGCCCGCGACGTCGGCGTTTCCCACGTCACCGTTTCCCTCGCACTGCGCGGCGATCCGCGTGTCTCCTCGAAACGCCGCGTCGAGATCGAGGCGGCGGCGCTGCGTCTCGGCTACCGGCCCGACCCGATGCTCTCCTCGCTTTCCGCCTACCGGCAGTCGAAGCGCCCGGTGATGATCTGCTCCACCATCGCATGGCTGAACCAATGGGCCGACCCCGGCGAACTGCACCGTCTGCACGAATTCGAGGCCTACTGGAACGGCGCTCGCGACGCCGCGGAAAAACTCGGCTACCGCCTGGAGGAATTCAAAATCAAGTCCGATCTCACCAGCGTGCGCCTGCAAAAAATCCTCGAGGCGCGCGGCGTGCGCGGAATTCTCATCCCCCCACACCGCGCCGATCTGTCACTGCCCGATTTCGACTGGAGCCGTTTCTCCCTCGTCCGCCTCGGCCTCTCGGTGAAGGAACCCCGTGCACACGTCGTCACCAGCGACCAGATGAACTGCACCGCACTGGCGTTCGAGCGCGTGCAGGAGCGCGGCTACCAGCGCATCGGCTATGTGAGTTCGCGCCGCTTCGACCGCAACACGGGCGGTAATTTCCGCGCCGGTTACCTCAGCAGCCAGGATGCGTTCCTCCCGCTCAAAAAGCACTTGCCGCCACTCTTCCTCGAGGAGGAATCCACTGCCGCCGACGTCCGCCAGCTCCGGGCCTGGCTGAAGCAAAGCAAACCCGACGCCATCATCACGACTCTCAGCGGGCTGCACGACCTCCTCGACCGCATCGGCTGTAAGATTCCCGAGGATGTCGCCGTCTGCGCGACCAGTGTCGTCGATGGAAACTTCGACAGCGGGGTCGACCAGAATCCCCTCGAAGTCGGCCACGTCGCGATGCGGACGCTCGCGGGCCTCATCCACCAAAACGAGCGCGGCATCCCGCGCTACTGCCGCCGCATCCTCGTCGAGCCGCGCTGGGTCGACGGCACCAGTCTGCCGGGCCATTGCTAAACTTTCGCGAGAGTTCCCGTCTACCCATTTCGCGAAGCCGTGAGTGTCACCTAATAGGTGACACTTGATTTTGGTTTTTCCGCGGGAAAAATCGCGATCGATGGCCGGCGGTCGGCCGGAAGCAGACTGTTTCAAGGGGTCAGCACCTGGCGCACCGCCGCCTGCCATCCCGCGAAGAGGGCGGCGGTGCGCTCCGCTGGCAGCGCGGGCCGGTAGATAAAGTTGTCGCGCGGAAGATCCCCCAGCTCCGCCAAACTGCGGCGGAAACCAAGACCCAACTGACCGGCAAACACCGCGCCCAGCGGGGAACAGTCGGGCATGGTAGCGACGCGCACCTCGGTGCCAGTGAGATCGGCGGTGAACTGCATGAGAAACTCGCTCGCGGTCGGGCCTCCGTCGCCGTGCAACACGCCGAGCGGCACGCCGGCCTCGGCCCGCATCGCATCGAGCGCCTCGCGGATTTGGTAGGCAATCGACTCGAACGCCGCGCGCGCGATGTGCCGCCGGTCACTGTGACTGCTCAACCCGGAAATCGCCGCGCGCGCCGAGGGCTTCCAATGCGGCAACCCGAGGCCGGCAAACGCCGGCACGAGATAAACGCCGCCGTTATCCGCGACTTCACGCGCGAGTTTTTCGAGCGCGGGCACATCCGCAGCGAGGCCGAGCTGGTCGCGCAGCCAGGTGAGCGTGGACGCCGAGGAAATGATGATGCCCTCGAACGCATACGTCGGCACGCCAGCGTGCGTCCACGCGAGCGCCGTGAGGACGCCGTTGGTGGAGAAGCGCGGCTGCGCGCCGATATTGAGCAAGAGCGACGAGCCGGTGCCGAACGTGACCTTGGCGGAGCCCGGCGTGAAACAGCGTTGCGCGAAGAGCGAAGCCTGCGAGTCGCCCATCACGCCGCGGATGGGCAGCGGCTTCGCGAGCCGGCCGTCGAGCGTGGTGTCCCCGAAATGCGCGGAGCTGTCGCGCACTTCCGGCAGCGCGCGCAGCGGCACTTCCCAGAGCGCGCAGAGTTCCTCGTCCCAACGGAGGCGGCCGATGTCGAAGAGGAGCGTGCGGCTGGCGTTGGTCGAATCGGTGGCGAACACGCGGCCGGCGGTGAGCCGATAAATCAGATACGCGTCGATGGTGCCGATGAGCGCGGTGCCGTCGGCGAGTTTCGCGCGCAGTTCGGGGCGGTGGCGCACGAGCCACTGAAGTTTCGAGGCGGAAAAATACGCGTCGAGCTTGAGTCCGGTTTTTTGATGAACCAGCGGCTCGCGTCCGGCGGCCGCGTGTTGCTCGCAAAAAGCATCGCCGCGCCGGCACTGCCAGACGATCGCCGGATGGAGCGGACGGCCGGTGGTGCGCTCGAAGACGACGATGGTCTCGCGCTGATTCGTGAGGCTGAGCGAAACGATCTCGTCCACGTGGGAAGATTGCCGCGCGAGAAGGTTATTTAGAACAGTTAGTGTGTTTTGCCAAATCTCCCCGGCGTCGTGCTCGACCCAGCCCGGCTGCGGATAGTGCTGCTGGTGGTCGCGCGACTCGCGGTCGAGGGCGCGGCCATCGGCGTCGAAGAGCAGTGCCTTCGTGGCCGAGGTGCTTTGGTCGAGGGCGAGGAAGAGAGACATGAGTGGTGATCCGGTTGTAGGAGCGGGTTTACCCCGCGATTTTGCGGCTAAGATCGCGGCGTAAAGCCGCTCCTACAGTTCGCGATGATTATCCTGCGAGGAGTTTTTGCGCGGTGGCGGCGAGCCCTTCCATCGACAGGCCGTAGTGGCGGAAAATATCCGCCTGGCTGCCGGTGACCGTGTATTCGTCGGGGATGCCGACGATTTTGAAGCGAGTCGCCACGCCTGCTTGCGCGATCACGCCCGCGACTGCCTCGCCCAGCCCGCCGTGCACCATGTGCTCCTCGGCGGTGATAACGGCGCGGCACTCGCGCGCGGCGGCGAGCACAGCGGCCGTGTCGAGCGGCTTGACCGTCGGCAAGCTCACGACGCGGCATTTCAAACCGGCGGTGGCTTCGAGGTGCGCAGCGGCGAGCAAGCAATGGATCACGGTTTCGCCGGTGGCAAAAAACGCCACATCGCCCCCGGCCCGCAGCACGCGGGCTTTGCCGAAGGCAAAAGGCGCCGTGTCGGTGGCGGGCAACGCGTAGAGCGGGGCTTTGCCGAAACGCAGATAAACGGGCTGGTCGTGCGCAGCGCAGGCGCGCACGGCTTCGCGCGTTTCAAAATTATCGGCGGGCGCGACGATCGTGATGTTGTTGATCGCGCGGAGCACGGCGAAGTCGTGCAGCGAGTGGTGCGTGGTGCCGAGCGCACCGTAGCTCACGCCGGCGCTGATGCCGACGACCGTCACCGGATGGTCGGAGTAGCAGAGGTCGTTTTTAATCTGCTCCAGTGAACGAGCGGTGAGAAAACACGCCGGGGAAACGGCGAAAACTTTTTTCCCGCAGGAGCCGAGGCCGGCGGCGATGCCGACGAGATTCTGCTCGGCGATGCCGACCTCGACGATCTGCTGCGGCAGCGCCTGGCCGAAGGGCCCGAGCTTGCCGGAGCCGCGCGAGTCGCTCGTGACCGCGAGAATGTTGCGGTCGGCTTTCGCGAGGGTGAGGAGCGTGTCGGCGAATTCCTCGAGGTTGGCGCGGCCCATTTTCAGGCCGATTTTTTCCGCGACGACTTTCGCCGCGGGGGAATACATGGAGGGGGCGGCGGCGCTCATGCGGCACCTCCCGCTAACTTCGCGAGCGCGGCGTCCAGCTCGGCGTTGGCGCGGACAAATTCTTCGTCGCTCGGCACGCCGTGGTGCCACTTGCCGACGTCCTCCATGAAGCTGATGCCTTTGCCTTTCGTCGTGCGCGCGATCACGCACGAGGGCTTGCCGAGTTCGAGCGGTTGCTCGAGCGCGGCGGTGAGTGCGGCGTAGTCGTGGCCGTCGATCGTGCGGACGGCCCAGCCGAAGGCGGCCCATTTCTCGGCGAGCGGTTCGTGGTTCATCACGTCCTGGGTGCGGCCGGTGATCTGGAGCGTGTTGCAGTCGATGATCACGGTGAGGTTGTCCAATTTGTAGTGGGCACCGGCGAGGGCGCCTTCCCAATTCGAGCCTTCGGCGAGTTCGCCGTCGCCGAGGAGCGTGAAGGCGCGGAAGCCGGCGTCGTCGAGTTTGCTGGCGAGCGCGGTGCCGACGGCGATGGGCAGGCCGTGGCCGAGCGCACCGGTGTTTTGCTCGATGCCGTGCACGTGCCGCGTGGGGTGGCCGACGTAGTGCGATTGATAACCGCAGAGCGTTTCGAGATCGGACTCGGGAAAAAATCCGCAGTCGGCGAGGACCACGAAGAGCGCCTCGACGCTGTGGCCCTTGCTCTGGATGTAGCGGTCGCGCTTCGGATCGGAGAACGTGGCGGGCGAGACGCGGAGCACGCGGTTGTAGAGAACGTTCAGGATGTCCACGCACGACAGGCTGCCGCCGGTGTGGCCGGCGCCGGCGTGCTTGATCCAGCGGAGAATGCTCCTCCGGTAACGAAGGGATTTGAGGGCGAGTTCGCGGTCGGTCGGCATGTTAGTCCTGCGGGGCTTCGTGGTGGTAAACTTCCCAGCCGAGGTAGCGGCTGAAGGCTTCGGCGAGGATGCCGGCGGTGTGCGAGGAGTTCATCACGACGTGATGCTCGAATCCCTCGCGGCAGACGTGGCGGAGGAGCCCCTGCAATTTCGGCACGCGGGCGACGGCGCGGTTGCCGAAGGTTTTCAACTCGTCGTTCGTGAGTTCGCCCTGGCCAACGTAGGTGCGGATGACGCCCGCGGTGTCGTCGGTCGTGATGCGGCCGTAGGTGAGCGGCGTAGCGGGCGTGCGGCCGTCAAGTGCGCCCCAGGTGTTTTCGACCCCGAGGGTGGAGCCAAGGATCGGGGCGTTGAGGATCTTGATGTCGGGGAGAAATGATTTCGCCCAGTTGCCACAGTGGAAGAGGACGCACTTGTCGTCGTCGGTGCCGTAGTTGTTGTTCCAATCGACGAGCGCGCTGGGCGACGACGATGCGAGCTGCATCGCATACATCGTGAGCACGCCGGTGACATCGACCTCGCACGCGCTGGGGAGAAAATTTTCGCTCATCATGCTCATCGAGGTGCAGACGTTGCAGCCATGATTGGCCTGCACGGAGGTCCAGCACTGGATGGCGGTCGCGTCGAGATGGTTCGCCGCCACGAAGTCGTCGAGGACGATCCCGAGCCGCGCCATCTGGATGAGTTTCGCGGGCGGGACAGCGGTGGCGTTGGCGTAGGCTTTGATCTCGTCGATTTTTGAAACGACACGTTTGTCGGCTTCGCCGATTTTCCCGGCCGCACCGAGGATTTCAGAGAGGTCGACCGTGGTGACGGAGATGCCGTGGCGCTCGAGGATTTTTTCGGAGTAGCGGACGGTGTTAAACGCGCCGGGGCGCGCGCCGACGGCGCCGATGCGGACCTTGCGGAGACCTTGCACGACGCGGCAGACGGCGAGGAAGTCGCGCAGGTCGGCGCGGAACGAAGCGTCGAGCGGGTGAACGACGTGCTTGCGCGTGAGCGTGAAGGCGATGCCGGCCTGGCGGAGGTTGTTGCAGACGGAAATTTTTCCGCAGAACGCATCGCGGCGGCGGATGACATCGAGACGGTCGAGGTCATCGGGGTAGCCTTGGACGAGAACGGGGACGTGGAGGCCGGCGAGCTTGAGCGTGTCGGCGACGCCTTTTTCGTCGCCGAAGTTCGGCAGGCACACGAGGACGCCGGAGATGCGGTCGCGATTGCGGCGGAAGAGATCGGCGCATTTGCGCGCGTCGTGGTGGGTCTCGACGCCGCCGAGCTTGGTGTCGGCCGGGTCGAGCATGACGGCCTCGACGCCGAGTTCGGCAAAGAGCTTCGTGAGATCGGCACGCGCCTCGGCGACGAGTTTGTCGGGGAAGAAATCGCGGTTGCCGATGATGACACCAAGGACGCAGGGGGGCTTGTTCATGGAAAATTTCAGGGAGTGACCGTGACGATCACGCGTTGGTAGCGGGTGAGCGCGGGCGTGCCGCGGTCCGTGACGGCGAGGATGACGTGGAGGGTCTCGGGCTTGCTCACTTTGGGCGCGGTGAACCACGCGTTGATTTTGTCGAGGTCCTGAATCTTGAGCGGGACGCCGCTGCGCGAATTGGCGAGGGCGAGCGTGCCGGGTTCGCCATAGTAAATCCACTCGAAGGACAGCGCGTCGCCATCGGGATCGGTGGAGCCTTCCGCGCTGAGGTTGACGCGCTCGCCAGGTTTCGCGGTGAGTTGGGGGGGGTGGTTGAGCTTGGCGACGGGCGGATGGTTGGCCTCGGCAGAGGGCTTGATCGTCCAGTCCATGCGCGCGGCGAAATCGTTTTGGTAGGCGGAGCGCCAGCGCCAGATCGTGGCCTTGTTGCTCGTGTGCCAGTTGCCGTCGACGCCCAGCACCTCGTCTTCCGCGTCGCTCCAAAACGGCCGCGTCTCCGCGGCGATGAACCATTTCCGCAGGCGCGGCGTGTAGAATTCGTAGCGTCCGCCCCAGCTACCCCAGTCGGGGTGCTCGGGATCGCCGAGGCCGTTGTTGATGAGGTAAAGAAAGCTCGGCGAGTCGCCCTCCATCAGGAATTTCGTGTGCGGGTGCTGCGCGCCCAGCGGGCCTTTGCTGCGGATGTGTTCGTCGAGCCAGGGGTTGTCCACGAGGGTGAAATCGGCGCCGACGAAACGGCCGCTGAATTTATCGCCGCTGATTCCGCTCCACGTGGCGGCATGGTAGGCGCCGCCCGCGTGCATGCCTGGGCTGGCGATGTAGAACAGCGTGGGAAACGTCTTCCGAATCCACGGGCCGCTGTCGTCCTGGTCGGAGATCGTGTAAACGCGCAGCTTCGCGATAAATTTCTCCAGCGCTTCCGGCGAACGCGTGGCGCGAACTTTCCAGAGCGCCTGCGCGAGACAGTTGGGACCGCCCCAGACGGGAATCCAGAGCGGGCGGGGATCATCGCGGTCGGCGGCTTGGATGATTTTATCCGACCCCGGCGAATCCATCCCCTCGCCCACCGCTGTCATGCCGTAAGCTGGACGGCCGGCCGTGATGACGGAGAGCAGGGCGTCGGCCGTGGGAAAACCCGGCTCATGTTTCTCCAAGTTGTCGCGAACCTGGCCGTAGGCCTCGACGATGGTGCGGATGCGCTGCGGGGA
>JANYBX010000051.1 GCA_025360615.1 Opitutia bacterium | reverse complement strand
CACCGCCGTGCCGGCCGATCTCACGCGCGAGGTGCTCCAGTCCCCCGCGCGCTTCGCCACCTACGTGGCCGCGGCCACCTTTGCGACCCTCCCGCGCGTCGCGCCACCCCCGGCGCCCGCAATTGCAAAAGTCCCCTAAAGATTTTTGCGACCCGGCCGATATTTTGTTTTAGCAACCAACGGCGTTCCCTGTAACGAACTCAATCAGCGGCTGACCGTATCGAAACTCGAATAAGCCAATGATCTCCTCAACCACCTCCTCAGACCACGCCACGCGCCTGGACTCAGTGGCCGCCCCCGGCCAGACGACTGCGCGTCCTCCCGCCCAAAAGCCGGATAAAATCTCCACGGAGAGCGCCGCCTTCCTCCAGTCCGCGCTCGCCGCCCAGCCCGAAATTCGCCCCGAAGTCGTGGCCCGCGCCCGCGCCCTCGCCGCCGATCCCAATTATCCCACGCCCGAAATCATGCTGCGCGTCGCGCACCAGATCCTCGGCGCCCCCGACCTCAGCGAAGATCAAACCTGAGGCCGCCGACCATGGTCGCCCAAGGCTACGCGCAAACCTACCGGGTGAACGCGGTGCTCACCGCCAGCCCCGGCCAGCTCGTCCTCCTGCTCTACGACGGGGCGCTGAAAGCCCTCGCCATCGCGCACGACGCGTTTGGCCGCCCCCCGGATGATCCCCGCCGCATCGAGACGATCAACACCCAGCTCCTCAAGGCGCAGGCCATTTTGCACGAGCTGCAGGACGGGCTGGATATGAAAACCGGCGGCGAGTTCGCCGAAACCATGCACCGGCTCTACGACTACCACTGCCGCCGCCTCTGCGAGGCCAACATGCGCAAGCGCGTCGAACCCGTGATCGAGATCGAGCGCCTCGTGCGCGAACTCCGCGACGCGTGGGTGCAGATGCTCAACAACCAGGAAGGCTCCGTCGCGCTCGAACGCGTGCGCGGGGTGGCCTGACCTGACCATGACCACGCCCGCCGAGACTTGGGTCCGTCTCATCGGCGCGCTCGAGGATCTCGCCGCGCAGGAAGCGCTGCTTTTGCGCGGCGCGGATTTCACTGCCGTGCTCGCCACGCAGGCCCGCGCCGCCCCGCTCGTCGAGCGGCTGGTGGCGTTGGCCGGCACGGCCGATGCCGCCGCGCGCGCGCGCCTGTCTGCCGTGCAGGCGCTCCGCTCGCGCAGCCTGGAGTGGCTGGGCGCCGAGCTGGCGCGCGGGCGCGAAGAGTTGCAGGCCATGCAAGTCAGCCGCCGCCGCATCGCGCAGATCGCGCCGGTTTACGGCCATCGCGGGATCGCCGCCCAGTTTCGCGCTCAAGGCTGAGCGGTTCAGGATGGGATCAGGCCGGAGGGGCGCCACCTCCTCGTCCGCCGCGCGGTATTACGGGAAGGATTTCCCAGCGTCCGCGTGGGTGCAGGTAGTCCGGCTCTTCCGTGCCTAGTGGGTGATCGAAGGCGAACTCGTGGCGCTTTTCCCCCGAATAGGCGCGGAAGCCGCCGTTGAAATGCGGAGGAGATTGTTCCGCGCTGATCGCCGCTTCACTCGGCTGATGTGCGCTCAGTTTCGTCGACTTCGACTGGATTGGCTGGGGCCGCGGACAGGCGGGCAGCCGATGCGCTTCAAGACACGCCCCCGTCGCCATGCAACTTGGGCTCAATTTTTCTAAAATTGTGACGCAAAAGGTCTGTGCGTCATGGCGTTTTCCCACCCTTCATGAAAATCCCAAATCAAAAATGCCTGCGAGGGTTGTTGTTGATCGCACTGGCGTGGGTGCCGGCGTTGCACGCCGCGCCCAAGGTCGGAGTCCTCTTGAAAGGTCGGACGGCGTTTTGGGCCGAAGCTGAAAAAGGCGCCAAGGAGGCCGCCGAGAAATATGGCATCGATCTCGTGGTGAAAACACCGCCGACCGAAAACAGCATGTCGGCTCAGCTTCAGATGCTGAACGCCCTGGCGGCCCAAGGCATTCAGGCGCTCGTGATTGCCGCGAACGATCAAAATGCGATGCAGGCGCCGGTGGCTGAGCTGGCGAAAAAAGGGGTGAAAATAATCGCGTTGGATTCACCGCTGATGGGTGAGGCGGGCATGGTGTTCGTCGGCACGGATCAAACTGCGGCGGGCGCGGCGGCGGGAAAACTGATGGCCAGCTTTGTGAAAAGCGGCGAGGAGATCGTCTTTTTCAGGGCGAGTGAATCCCTGTCGGGTGGCGCGACCGAGCAAAGGGAGAATGCCGCGCTGGCCGCGTTGCACGAAGCCGTCCCCGGTGCGGTGGTCCGAGGAAATATCTTTGCGGGCGGCGAGCCGGAAATCGCCTTTCAGCGCGCTGGTTTGTTGCTGGAGAAATATCCGTCGGCGAAAGCGGTGTTTGCATCCTCCACCCTCGGGACCATGTCGATTCTCCACGCGCTCGAGCAGAAACACCTCGGCGGATCGATCAAGGTCGTCGGCTTTGGCTACAACTTAAACAAAGAGGTGATGGAGGCGCTAGAGCAGGGGAAGCTGCACGGGTGGATCGCGCAGCTTCCGCGCACGGCGGGTTTCAAAGCGGTTGAGACAGCGGCCACGCTGCTCAAAGGCGGCGAGGTGCCAGCCGTGGTGCGCAGCGATTTTTTCGTGATCACGAAGGAAAATCTAAGCGACGCGAAGATTCAGACCTTGCTGTCACCGTGATGGCGGCGGGGTGCCGCCCTGCGGCGGCATGAGGCGCTCTTCCCACTGGCGAAGAACGCGAGCAACGAGGAAGCTCAAAG
>JANYBX010000016.1 GCA_025360615.1 Opitutia bacterium | reverse complement strand
GTGAAACGGCCGCCCGGCGCGGCGCGCAGGCGGAGGAGTGGGTAGGGCACCTCCTTCGTCTTGATGTCGGTGAGCAGGCCGTTGGTCCAGAGTTCGCCGGGCGTGCGGCCGTCGATAGGATTCAAGACCATGGGGCGCGCGTCGAAGGCCGTGAGTTCTTGGAAAAATACAAAACGCTGCGTGGCGGCGTCGAAACGGTAGATGCCGTGCGCGGTGTCGAAGAGCAGGCCGGACGCGGTGGACCAAACGTAGATCGACCCGTGACCGCCGGGCAGGCCGGCAGCGGTGGTGAAGGGTGTGAGTTGGGCTTCGCGCCAGTCGGCGGCACCCGGGGGGCGGGTAATGCGAAAGACGCCGCGGCTGATCGTGCCGACCCAGAGCGCGCCGCTTGCGTCTTCGAGCGCATCGTGGCTGTCGGCGGTGAGGCCGGGGATATCGCCTTCGGGGTGCCACGCGCCGTCGAGGGAGAAAACGCCGGTGCCGACGCCTTTGCCGTGGCAAAAATAAATGCGCGTGGGCTGCGCGGGCGAGGCGCTGAGGCCGGCGAGGCCGTCGGGAATCGCGGTGAGCATTTCGAGGCCGCCGGGGGTGAGGCGCTGAAGGCCATGGCCTCCCGCGATGAGCAAGCCGCTGCGATGGCTGAGCAGCGAGGAGAGCCGGACCTGGACGTTGACCCGCGGATCGCGGACGAACCGCGCGGGGAGGGAGGCATCGTCGGAAGGAGTGAGGCGATAGAGGCCATCGGTGCTGAGATAGTAGAGGACGCCTTCGTGGCGCTGGATGTCCTGCGCGCGGGCGTCGGTGATGCCGCCGGTTTGGTGATCGAAGAGGGTGGCGGCGGAGCGCCAGAGGATGCGCGCGGGGCCGCTGTTGGTGCCCGCCCAGAGGGCGCCCTCGCGATCCTCGAGGAGGGAGATCACGGTGTTTTGCGGGAGGCCGTTTTCGCGCGAGAGGTGGCGGAGGAGTTGCCCGTCGGGCGCGAGGATGAGCACGCCTTCGGCGACGGTGCCGATGGCGAGGGCGCCGTCGCGCAGGCGGGTGGCACAGAGCACGGAGGTGCGGGCGAGAATCGCGGCGGCGGCGTGACGCCACGGGACGAGTGCGCCATCGCGGGCGAGATGAAACAAACCCTGTTCGCCGAGGCCGACGATGAGTTCGCCGGAAGAGTCCGCGAGGACGAAGGAATATCCGGGGCGCGTGAGTTCCGGTGCGGCGCTGAGCTGGAGAAGTTTTTCGCCGTCGAACTCGTAAAGCGCGAGGCCTTGGCGATGGAGGATCAGGCGGCCGGCGGCGACGGAGAGGCGGTTGCGGAAATCCCCGGAGAGCGGCCAGACACGGAACGCACCGTCGCGCCAGCGGAGGAGATTTTTATCGGTGCAAAAATAGATGTCGCCGCGCCACGCGTGGATGTCGCGCACGAAACCGAAGGGTTTCGCGTCAGTGGGGACGAGTTCGAGGAGCGAGCGAAAATTGGGCGGGCCGCTGTCGGGGCGAGCCAAGACGCCGAGTTGTTCCTCATCACCGGCGTAGATGTCGCCATTCGGCGCGGGGGCGAGCGCGTGCGTGAAGGGTAGGGGAATTTTGAGGACGCGCCAGGTGCGTCCGTCGTATTCCATGACGGCGAGTTGATTCCCGAAATAGAGGAGGCCTTCGGGACTTTGAAACGGGGCCCAAAATTGCGGATGAGCTTTGTGGTCTGCGCGGGTGAAGGTGCGAAGGAGCGGGCGGCCGGCCTCGGAGGCGTGCGCGGGGCGGGAAACGCCGCACATGAGGAGCGCCGCGATGAGGGGGAGCCGGCGGAGATGCGCGCGGAAATAACCAGCGATGTGAGCCCGGGGTTGCACCGGGCGCAGATGGAAACAGGTGAAAAAGGGGCGTCAACTGCGGCGCGGGTATGGGCGCGGGGCGGAAGGGGGAACGCTGATCTGCGCTGATCTTGCGGACGCGGAGATTCGCCTGATCGGCGAATCGGCAGTCTGCGGGGGCAAAAAAAAACCGCCCAGCGGTGAAGCGGGGCGGTGAGGTGAGCGAAGGCACGGCGGGGGCGGGAGACCCCGCCCTATAATGGCGGAGGGTTAGGGGACTTCGTAGACTTCGATGATGGCGGTGCCGGTGCCGCCATCCTGGCCGACGACGGGGATGGTGTAGCTGGCACCGGCGGGGCCGGCATCGAGGAGGGCGAGCGTGGCGGCATCCTTGCTCTGGTCCGCGAGCGCGAAGGCGCCGACGAAGTTGGAGGCGAGGACGAGTTCGCTGAGGTAGTCGGCCTGGCCCCAGTCGAGGTTGGTGAGGATGCTGCGCTGGTTGCTGTCGACGATGGTGAGTTTCGGATCGGCGAGCACGCCGCCGATGCCGAAGAGGGAGGTGAGGGTGGGACCGACGCCGCGGACGAGGAGGGTGCGCTGCCCGTTGCCGCGGACGGAGAGGCCGAGGATGAGGGTGGAGCTGCCGGTGCCGGCGGTGGTGAGGACGGAGACGTTGGTGAGTTTCGAGCCGCCCGAGGTGTTGCCGAGGTCGTAGACTTCGAGGAGGACGATGCCGGCGGAGTTGTTGTTGCCCGTGACTTGGACGGTGTAGCCGCGGCCTGAGGCGGAGGCGTCGAGCTCGGCGACGAGGGCGGCATCCTTGCTGCCGGTGGGGAGGCCGAAGGCACCGACGGCGGAGAAGGTGCTGGCGAGCGAGGAGTCCCAGTCGTTATTGGCCAGGCCGGCGATGGCGGTGGGGCCTTCGAAGACGGTGAGTTTCGGATCGGACATCGCGTCGGTGGCAGAGATGCCGAAGGGGACGAGACCGGGGCCGATGGCGCGGATGAGGACGCGTTTTTTGCCGGTGCCGGAAATGGTGAAACCGGGGGTGACGATCTGGCCGGCGGTGGCGGCGACGCGGACGGAGATGTTGGTGATGAGGGAGGCGTTGGGGTCGAGGGTGACGGTGCCGGCGGCGGAGGTGATGCTGCCGATGGTGTTGGTGACGCGGACGGTGTAGCTGCCGGCGTCGCCGGGCTTGGCGTCTTGGCGGAGGAGGACGGCGCCGGTTTCGTTCGTGAGGGCGACGCCGTTACGGAACCATTGATACGTGAGGCCGGCGCCGGTGGCGTTCGTCGCGAGGGCGAAGGTGCCACCGGGGGAGACGATTTTATTGAGCGGCTGAAGGTTGATGACGGGCACGCCGACGGCGGTGCCGGAGATCGCGACGGAGCCGGCGGCGATATCGGTGAAGCCGGCGGAGTTGGTGACGCGCAGCGAATAGGCGCCGGAGGAGGCGGCGGTGACGCTGGCGATGGAGTAGCTGGCGGAGGTGGCGCCGGAGATGGCGAGGCCGTTGAAATACCATTGGTAGCTGAACGGGCCGACGCCGCTGATCGGCACGGAGAGGACGAGGGAGCTGCCGTAGGCGAGGGTGCGGGCGATGTCGACGGTGGCGGCGGAGACGGCGAGCTGGGGAACGGCGGTGGGGGTGCCGGTCGAGGTGGTGCTGCCGGCGAAGGAATAACTGCCGGTCCACGCGCCCCACGAGGACGTGGTGATGCCGTTGCGCGTGCTGCCGGTGTAGCT
>JANYBX010000012.1 GCA_025360615.1 Opitutia bacterium | reverse complement strand
GAAGTTTTTCGTAGAGCGCGAAGGTGACGGGGCGACCGTCGTCGAGTTTCGCGCCGAAGCGGAGCCATTGCCAGAGCTGCGAACGGGAAATCTCGGAGGTGGCGAGATCTTCCATGAGGTTGTGAATCGGCTCAGCTCCGGAGCCGCCGAGCCAGGCTTCGAGGTAGCGGATGCCGACGTGGATGTTCCAGCGCACGCCGTTTTCCGTGATGGGGCCGTGGAGCGGGGCGAGAAGATCGGCGGCGGTGACAGTCACGTCGGTGCGGAGGCGGTCGAGCTGGTTCGGGCCTTTCAGGTGGAGGGCGAAGGCGTCGAGTGCGGTTTGCACGAGGCCGGGGTGAGCGACCCACGTGCCGTCATGGCCGTCGGCGGCTTCGCGCTCTTTGTCGACGCGGACTTTCGCGAGGGCCTCGGCGTTGGCGGCGGGGTTGTTGCGAATCGGAATCTGCGCGGCCATGCCGCCCATCGCGTAGGCGCCGCGGCGGTGGCAGACTTGGATGACGTGGAAACAGTAGGCGCGGAGAAACGGGACCGTCATCGTGATGAGCGTGCGGTCGGGGAAAAGATACTCGGGGCGATTGCGGAATTTTTTGACGAAACTGAACATGTAATCCCAACGACCGCAGTTGAGGCCGGAGGCGTGTTCGCGGAGTTCGTAGAGAATTTCCTCGGCCTCGAAACAGCCGAGAATCGTCTCGATGAGGACGGTGGCGCGCACGGTGCCGCGCGGGATGCCGAGGGCGGCCTGGGCGTGGACAAAGACTTCATTCCAGAGGCGGGCCTCGAGGTGGCTCTCCATCTTGGGGAGATAAAAATAGGGGCCGCTGCCGCGCGCGATGAGGGCGTGGGCGTTGTGGAAAAAGTAGAGGCCCCAGTCGAAGAGCGAGGCGGAGACGCGCTGGCCGCGGAGCAGAATGTGTTTCTCCTCCATGTGCCAGCCGCGGGGGCGGGCGACGATGGTGGCGATCTTTTCCTTGAGGGCGTAGGCTTTGCCCTCGGGTGACGTATAAGCGAGGGTGCGACGGGCGGCGTCGCGCATGGTGAGCTGGCCTTCGAGGCAGTTTTCCCACGTGGGGGAATTGGCATCCTCGAAGTCAGCCATCCAGCATTGCGCGCCGGAGTTGAGGGCGTTGATGGCCATCTTGCGCTCGACGGGTCCGGTAATCTCGGTGCGACGGTCGACGAGATCGGGGGGCGGGGGCGGCACGCGCCAATCGCCGGCACGGATGGCGGCGGTCTCGGGGAGAAAATGCGGGAGCTGGCCGGCGTCGATCTCGCGCTGGCGCTCGACGCGTTTCGCGAGGAGCGCTTCGCGCTGCGGGTCGAATTTCCGGAAAAGCTCGGCGAGAAACTCGCAGGCTTCCGGCGTGAGGATCTCGGCGTAGCGCGGGTTCATCGGCCCCGTGATTTGCAAGCCGGCGATGATGGTCGTGCTCATGGGCGGTATGGCGGCGAAAGCTAGTTACTCGTTGCCGCGTGTCGATAGCGCGGGCAGTTTCGCGGCCATCGAAAAAATCATGAGCCAACCTGAATTCATGCGGGCGGCGATCACGCTCGCCGAGGAGGGAATGCGCAGCGGGCGCGGCGGGCCGTTTGGCTGCGTCGTGGTGCGGCGCGGGGAAATCGTGGGGCGAGGGAGCAACCGCGTGACCTCGACAAATGATCCCACGGCGCACGCGGAGGTCGTGGCGATCCGCGACGCGTGCGCAGCGCTGAAGACGTTTCAGCTCACCGACTGCGAACTCTACACGAGCTGCGAGCCGTGCCCGATGTGTCTCGCGGCGATCTACTGGGCGCGGATTCCACAGACGTTTTATGGCAACACGCGGGGCGACGCGGCGGCGATCGGCTTCGACGACGATTTTATTTACCAGCAAGTGCCGCTGCCGCCGGAGAAACGCGCGATCAAGATGGAACTGTTTATGCGCGACGAAGCCCAAACGGCGTTTAAGGAATGGGCGACGAAGACCGACAAAGTCCGCTACTGAGCGCGCCACACCACGGCCCTTGCCAAATCGCCCGTCACCCGCACATTTTCGCCACGATGCACTTCGACAATCTGCAACCCGCCCTGGCCGCTCCTCTGCCCCGTCTCGACGATGACGATGATGACGACGAGAAGGAAGAGGCCGTCGCCAAAAAGATGGGCGCGCCCGTGGCCATGCTCATCCAGAAGAAATTTCTCGAGCAGCGGAAAATTTTCCTGTGGGGTGCGGTGACCGACGAATCGGCCAAGGACATCACCGAGCGCCTGCTCTATCTGGAGGCCGTCGCGCCGGGCAAAGACATCACGTTTTATATCAACTCCCCGGGCGGCTCCATCACCGCCGGCATGGCGATTTACGACACGATGCAACTCGTCACCTCGCCGATCACGGTCGTCGTCACGGGCATGGCGGCTTCGATGGGATCGATTTTGCTCTCCGGTGCGCCGAAGGGTCGCCGCCTGCTTTATCCGCACGCGCGCGTGTTGATTCACCAGCCACTGATCTCCGGGCGCATGGTCGGCCCGGCGACGGACATTAATATTCAGGCGAAGGAAATGGAAAAACTTCGTCTGGAGTTGAACGAGATTCTGGCGAAGGCCTCCGGCCAGCCACTCGAGCGCATCAACCGCGATACCGACCGTGATTTTTATTTGAACGCCACCGAGGCCATCGCCTACGGGTTGGCGGATCGCGTGGTCGACAAAGTTTAACCGTCCACCTCAACGCCGGGGCGGCGGATTTTTCGCCGACCCGCCAGCAGCGGCGTCGACTTCGCGCTGGCAGGACAGGCGGAGTTCCCGCGGCAGATCTTTTTCACGCAAAAGCGTGCGATAAATCGCCTCGCCCTGCGCGGGGCGGTCGAGGGCGACGAGCAAATTGGCCGCGTCGCGCGCCAGCGCCCACTCGTCGGGCCGGAAGGCCGGCAACGGCAAGGACAACGTCAGCGCTTGCGCCGCGCCACTCAGGTCGCCGGCCGCGCGCAACCTTTGCGCGACGGCAAAACCGAGCACCAGACTTGGTTGTTCGCCCAGAGCCTTGCGGCCAAACGCCAAGGCGTCGTCCGAGTGATCGACCGACTCAAGCATGCGCATGTGCCGGAGCAACGCGTAGGGCGCCAGCGGCGCGGGCAACGCGGAATTTTTTTCAAGTTGCTCGGCATTCGACACCGCAAACGGCCGGTAAAGCGGATCTCCCACCAGCACGCCCTGCCAGCTCAGCACCGACAACGAGTAGTAGGCCGCGTCCACCAAGTTGAAGCCGCTCGCCAGCGCGCGCAAAAAAAGCTGCGGCTGGTGGGTGAACGGCAGATACGGCTCGTAGACATTTCCCATTGTGGCGGTGACACCGCGCGCCAGCAGCGGGCCGCACCAGCCTTCTCGGGCGGAGTGCAACGTGTGCGCGGAATAACTGTGGATGTGCAGCGCGATCGCGCCGGGCGGAAACCGAAAACCGGGCAAGGTAAAGGGGCCGTTGAGATCGTTCGCATACCAGCCGAAATAAAGCACGGGAGCATCGAACCGCGCGACTTCCGAGAACGTGTTCGCATCGCGATCCACCGTCAGGTCGAAGCCCAGGTCCTTTAGTTGGGTCGCGGTGGATTCCAGCCAGCGGTCGCCGTCGGGATAGATTCCCCCGATGTCCACATAGGCGCGCCCCAGAAGCCCCGTCCGCTCGGCGGCCATCGCCTGATCGACGAGCGCGTTCGCCTCATCGACCGTCGGGCCGTCGAGCCGGCTGATCTTGATGACCTGCGCAAGTTCGAGCGCGGTCGGGCGCAGATTTTGGAACAGCGGATTTTGCACGAACCCGCTGACCGGATAGGAACCGTTCGCGGCCATGAGCGCCAACTCGGCGTCCACCGCCCCGGCGTTGGTGCGAAAGATGTCGCGCCCCTTGAAGGGGGGTCGATCCGCTTCGAGGGAAGGATCGTGGCTCACGCGCAGCGGCACCCCGCGGCAGATCACCAGTGCCGCGATCCGGTGGCCGAAGACGGCGTATTTTTTTCGCCCGGCACTGTCCTTGAGCGACATGGGGATGGCATCGATCCACGCCCGATGCACCAGCTCATCCTGCAGCGGCTGCCAGATCGCGGCCACAAATTCGGGCCAGGCGATCGTCTCCGCGAGCGGAAGTTTGAGCGCGATGATGTTGGCGACGGGCACGGCACGCTGCTCGGCGTAGTGCTGCGCGATCCGCATCGATCCCGCATCACTGGCGTTCGCCAGGATCAGGACCCGGCGAGCCAGTTCGTCGGCGGCGGCTTTCGCGGGTAAAACCAACAGGCACGACAACCACACTGCGCGAGCGCAGAGGGCCGGGAATCGGGAGGTCAAAATGAGTTTCAAAGGGAAAGACGGCTATCGCACGCCTCCGAGTCGGATTCTCGGATCCAGCCAGAGCAACAAAAGATCGCTCACCAAGGTGCCCACCACGCCGAGCAGGCTGAGCACCATCAGCATCGAGCCGGCGAGGTAAACATCCTCGACGAGCAGCGCGTCCAACATCGTCGGCCCGATCATCGGCAGGCTCAGCACCAGCGCCACGATCGCGCCGCCCGACACGAGCTGCGGGAAAAGCCCGCCGAGCCCGGAGATGAATGGATTGAGCGCGAGCCGCACCGGATATTTGAGGAGCAGTTTGAGCGGGCGGACACCCTTGGCGCGCGCGGTGGTGACGTAGGGTTGCTTCAATTCGTCGAGGAGATTGGCGCGCATCACCCGCGCCATGGCCGCGACCCCGCCGAAGCCGAGCACCACCACGGGGAGCCAGAGATGCTTGAGCAGATCGACCGCCTTCGCGGCGTTCCAACCCGCCATGCTGGAAAATTCCGGCGAAAACAATCCGTCGATGCCCAGGCCAAACCAGCGTTTCGCCAGATACATCAACACCAGCGCCAGCAAAAACGCCGGCACCGACATGCCCAGGAACCCCGCCATCGTGAGCGCGAAATCCCCGGCCGAGTAGGGCCGCACCGCCGAGTAGATCCCGATCGGCAGCGCGATCAGCCACGTCAGCAGCATGGTCGCGAGGGACACGATCACGGTGAGCACGATGCGGTCACCGATGACCTCGTTGACCGATTTTTCGTGTTCCATCGAAAGCCCGAGATTGCCCTGCAGGAGCCCGGTGTCGGCCGGGCGGAACGTGGTGAACCACACCAGGCCCAGCCACTGCGCGTAGCGTTGCGGCATCGATTCGTCCAAATGGAAACTGCGCCGCAGGTCGGCGGCGAGCTGGTCGTTGCTCGCCGTGCCTTCCAGCTTAAGCCGGGCGATGCGCGTCGTGACAAAATCTCCCGGCGGCCACTGCACGAGGACAAACACCACGATCGAGACGACGAACAGGGTCGGGATCATCAGCAGGAGGCGGCGGCCGATGAACGGGTGCCGCCCGGCCACTAGGGCCAGCCCGCCCACTCCGGCGCCGAGAAGAAGCCAGCGCAGCACGCCCGCCAGTGCGCCGCGGCGGCCAAGCGGGGGTTCGGCAGCGGCTTCCGCCGCGCTGGGCGGCGGAGTGATTTCCACGATGGCGCGTTTCGTCTGCTCGAAAATGCCGGGCGCGTCGGCGGGCTTTTCCCAAAAATAAGTTTCCATCCCGGTGTTCGCCGGCGACTGGAAGCCCGACCCGAAGAGCGCGGTGCGCGGCACATTGTGAAAGCCGTTTTTCACGATCACGAGCTGCGGCGGCGGCGTGGCGATGCTGATCGTCCAGAGATTGTCCGCGGCGATGTCGAGCACCTCATCGAAGCGCGCGCGGCGGGCGGCCTCGGTGGGCAGCGTGGCGGCTTCCTCGAAAATTTCCATCGAGCGGCGGAGCGGGTGGCCGGGCGGCGGAGCGATGGAGGCGGGGCGGCCGGCGGCGGGATCATCGTAGAGTCCGCCGGATTGATACCAGATGCCGAAGCGCGGCGCGAAGAAGGACTCGCCGTAGGTCGGCAAAAAATTGCGGGGTTCGGCGAGGGGATAGAATTCGCTCTCGCCGGTCCACACGGTGAAGTCGTGCTCGAAGGCGAGTTTTTCCTGGTCGAACAGCCGCCGCGCGCGCGGGCGGAGGATGAGGCGGACGCCGACCGCCGCCCAGTCGTCCACGATGAACTGCGCCGGACCGGTGATCGTGTAGTCGGAAAAATTCAGCGCAAAACTCATGCGCTCGCCGTTCGCGAACGCGCGGTAGCCCTCGCGGTCGCGCGTCGTGAGACCGAGGGCGTCGAGCAGGCGGTTGGCCTCCGCCGGGTCGTAGGCGGTGAACGCGCGCGCGAGCCGCTCGTTGTGAAACGGCGAGTCCGGGCCGGGCTCGATCTGGGACGGCTCGACCTGGCCGTTGAACTCGGCGTCGATGATGTCGCGACGGTTGATCGCGAGCGAGAGGGCCTGCCGGAAGCGGCGCTCGTTGAGCAGATCGTGTTTTAATTTCGTCTCCGGCCGCGCGGGATCCACGATCCGGTTGAGATTCGGGAAGACGGTGAAGAGCGAGCGCGACGAGGGTTTCCAGTGGTAAACCGAGTAGCCGTTGCGCGCGGCGTTGCCGACGAGCAGCGTGTGGTCCTCGTAGCGGATGTTGCGCTCCTGCATCGAGGGTTCGCCGTTGGCGGCGGAGACGGCGATGAGGTTGTTGGATTTTATGTCCAGCACCACGCGGTCGAGATAGGGGAGCTGGTTGCCCTGCGGATCGACGGCGAAATAGTAGGGATTGCGCACGAAAATCTGCGGGGTCGTGGGCGCGTAGGCGTGATAGACCCACGGCCAGAGACGCGGGTGCTCGGGGTTGAAATAGTGCTTCATCCGCTTGTAAACCGCGACGGGGCTGGAGAGCTTGAGCGCGACCATCGTGCGCTGGATGAGCGCCTGGTCGCCGAGCACCGGATGATAGGGGCGGAGGTAGTGCGCGGGGACGATGTGGTCGGTGAAATCCTCCCAATTCATCCCCACCGAGGCGAGGCGCTCGAGGAAGAGCGGGTTCGGCTCGAGGAAGGTGAAACGCACGCGGAGATCGTCGATCTTCTCGATCACGCCCAAGCTGCGGCCCGCGCGGAGGAACTTCGGCTGCGCGTTGAAATATTTCACCTCGTGCTCATACCAATAAAAAATGTCCTCGCTGGTAAACGCGTGCCCGTCCGACCACCGCAGGCCGCGCCGCAAGGTGAACGTGAAGACACGCTGGTCGGGGGAAATTTCCCACGATTTCGCCAGGTGCGGCACGATCGGATAACCCTGCGGCGACCACCGCGCGAGATTCGGAGCCGAGAGCCGCCACGCAATCGTGCTCACGTCGTTGCTGGAATTCGCGAGGCGATACCAAGTGCCGCCGTAGCTGCCGATGCCTTCCGGGCCCGCCATGACGACGGGCTCCGGTCCCGTACGCTCGGCCACTGGCGGCAGCCGCCCTTCGCGCACGAGTGCGGCGAGCACCGGGGCCTCGGATTTCGGCCACCATGGGGCGCGCGGACCGGCGGCGTAGTTAACCGTCTGGACCACGACCGGCGGATGCTCGCGGTCGATCCGCGCCGCGTTCTCCCGCGCCACCACGATGGCGGCCAGCTCGGCGGCCGGCGGGGGCGCAGGCGGAGTCTGCACGTCGGGCCGCAGCCAGCGACCGCACGCGTAAAGCAGCAGCGTAAAAGCCAGTGCTGCGGCCACGAAACCGCCGAGAGGTGCGAGGATGCGTTGCGTCACGATTGAGCCATCGCACGAAATAATTCGGTGCGAGTGAACGCAACTTTCTTCCCGGTTCGCGCCGGCCCGGGTCTCGCGCTTGCCATCGGGAACAGTCCGTGAAATTTAGCCGTATGCCCCACCCCATCTCCCGCCGCCACGCCCTCCGCTCCATCGCCGGTGTCGCCGCGCTCGCCACCCTCGCCCGCCCCGGCCGCGCCGCCGAATCCACTCCCGCCGCCCCCGCTCCCGCCATGCCCAAATCCCTCACCCCCATCCGCCATTCCGTCTGCAAATGGTGTTACTCGAAGATCGCGCTCGAGGATCTCGCCAAGGCCGCGAAGGACCTCGGTCTCGCTTCCATCGAGCTGCTCAACCCCGAGGATTTTCCCACCCTCAAGAAATACGATCTCACGTGCGCGCTCGTAAACTACCCCAACGCGAAGACGCCCCAGGGCGTGAGCGTCGGCGGCATTGGCAAAGCCTTCAACCGCCTCGAACACCACGACACGCTCGTGGAAATCTACGAGAAGCGCATCGCCGAAACCGCCGATGCCGGCTACGAAACGCTCATCTGTTTTTCGGGCAACCGGGAAAAAATGGACGACCAGCAGGGGCTCGAAAACTGCGCCGTCGGCCTGAAGCGCATCATGGCCTCCGCCGAGAAACGCGGCATCACCATCGTGATGGAGCTGCTCAACTCGAAGGTGAACCACAAGGACTACATGTGCGACCACACCGCGTGGGGCGTGGAACTCGTGAAACGCGTGGGCTCGGAGCGCTTCAAGCTCCTCTACGATATTTACCACATGCAGATCATGGAAGGTGACGTCATCCGCACGATTCAGGACAACCACCCGTATATCGGCCACTACCACACCGCCGGAAATCCGGGCCGCAACGAGTTCGAGCCCGGCGACCCGCAGGAGCTGAACTACCCCGCGATCATGCGCGCGATTTCCGCCACGGGTTTCAAAGGCTTCGTCGCACAGGAATTCATTCCAAAACGCGACCCCCTCACCTCGCTGGGCGCGGCGATCAAGCTCTGCACCGTGTGAGTGGTTGAAATGGAGGCGGGGTGCCCCCCACCCCGCAAAATATCGCCTGCGGACAGCGTCGCCCGCGGGGGCACCCCGCCTCCACCGGCCCCCCGCCGTAGCGCCAACTTTCACCCGTCGTAGCGATACCCCACGCCGTGGACGGTCATGATCGTCACAGGTGATTCGGGTTCGACCTCCACTTTTTTTCGCAACTGCGCGACATGCTGATCGAGTGTGCGCGTCGTCCCGAAATAATCCACGCCCCAGACGGTATTGAGCAAGGCGTCGCGCGTCAGCACCTCGCCGGGATGCTCCGCAAAAACCTCCGCGAG
The DNA here is from genome assembly GCA_025360615.1 of Opitutia bacterium. Classification (GTDB taxonomy): domain Bacteria; phylum Verrucomicrobiota; class Verrucomicrobiia; order Opitutales; family Opitutaceae; genus Tous-C4FEB. Next base: position 2,442 of record JANYBX010000012.1, on the reverse strand, counting down.
CCGCAACTCTCGCGCCGTGAGCGTCGCCATTCGACCGGCAATCGTCGCCGTGAATTTCCTGCGGTCGACCTCCGCCGTGCCCAGGCGAAATGTCGCCGGCTGCGGCGCGGTCGGCTCCGCCGCGCTGCTCCGCCCCCGCCGCAGCAGCGCCTCCACGCGCGCGAGCAGCTCATGCACGCCGAAAGGCTTCGTCACGTAATCGTCCGCGCCCAGTTTTAGCCCGACGACCTTGTCGACCTCCTCCCCCTTCGCGGTGAGAAACAACACCGGCACCCGCGTGCCCCGGGCTCGCAACTCGCGGCAAACATCGTAGCCGCTCGCCTTCGGCATCATCACGTCGAGCACGACCAGCTCGAATTTCTCCTGCGGAAACAGTTTGAGCGCCTGCGCGCCGTCCGCCGCCGCGGTGACTGCGTAGCCCTCGCTCTCCAGTGTGGCGACCAAGCCAAGGCGGATGTTGGGATCGTCTTCGGCGATGAGAATTTTGGCTTTCATGATTTCTGCTGGAGACGGGGTGCTGCCCTCACCCCGCGTTGACGTCGCTCGCATGACCGCATCGCTCGCGGGGTGAGGGCACCCCGCCTCCCATTCGATCCGTCGAAGAACGATGTTTTCATGGCAGCTCCAAAATAAACTCCGCTCCCCCACCCGCACGCGGGGCATAGCGCAACTCACCGCCCAACCCGCGCGCCAGTTGGCGCGCGATGCTCAGCCCCAGACCGGCACCGCTTTTCTCCGCGGTGAGCGTGTCGTCCACGCGGTGGAATTTTTCGAAGATTCGCTCGCGATGCTGGACCGGCACGCCGGGCCCGCGATCCGCCACGCGCACCTCCGCGCCACCGGAGCTGCGCGCGCCGAGCGTCACGCGCACTTCGCCACCTTCGGCGGCGTATTTGCAGGCATTGTCGAGGAGATTGATGGTGATCTGCTCCAGCGCGTCGCGGTCGGTCGTGAGCGCCAACGGACCAGCGGGCAACTCCCGCCGCAACCCGAGCCCCGCCTCCGCGAGCCGCGGCGCGTGCGTGTCGAGGAGTCGCGTGAGTTCGGCGGCGAGATCGAGCGGCTCACGCGCAAATTTTTTGTGCCCCTGTTCGAGCCGGCTGAAATCGAGCGCGTTGTTGACGAGGCGCGCGAGCCGCTGCGTCTCGCGACCAATGGTGCGAAGATATTCCCCCCCTTGCGCCGCGTCGCGCACGCGGCCTTGTTCGAGCAGTTCGGAGTAGAGCCGGATCGTCGTGAGCGGAGTCTTGAATTCGTGCGAGACGTTCGCCACGAACGAAGTTTTCTGCGCCGCCTCCGCCTCGCTCCTTCGCGCCTGCCAGAGCAGCAGCGAGCCGCCCGAGAGAATCGCCGCCACAAAAATCGCGACGAGCAATGCGCCCACGACAAAAAATCCCCCGCCCCCCGCGCCATCCTCCCCGTTTTCCCGGGCGAAGCCCACCACCTCCCAGCCCGGCAGCACCGCGAGGGACAACGGGACGACCACGCTGGGTTTCACGCCCGGCCCGGCCCGCGACAGGCTGTCGGCGCGATAGCTCCGATCCTGCAAGGTTTCGCCGCCGGTCTCACGCACGGCAAACGCATCGGCGAGATCGCTCTCTGCGGGCAGCAAATCGCCGAGCCGCGCGATGATCGTCTTCAGGTTCACCTCGACGCCGATGACGGACCCAAACGCCGCTTGCCGCCAACCGACCAGGTGCAGCCCGCTGGAGTCTTTCCACGGTTCCCAACCCGTTCGATCCGGCGCGGGCGCGGCGGCGGGGGCGGGGGCGGCGGATAACTTTTTCTCGGCGCGCGTGCTTTGGCTGGCCACTTCGCTGAGCGCTTGGCGCGCGCTCTGCGCGTTGAGGACGTTCGACGAGATGTCCTTTCGCTGCTGTTGAATCGCTGGCTGCTCCTCCTTCGCTTGCTGCCGGGCATCGAGTTCATTGCGCCACGGGGCCGCTGCGGTCCAACCGCTGAGCCACGCCCGAGCAACGTCGTTTTTCCCACCCGCTGCGGGGCGCACCACGTGATTGTCGCGCGACAATCGAAACGTGGCGCGCACGAGCGGATTGGCCTTCTCCCATTCGTCGAGTGCGGCGTCGGGATTTGCCGTGGGGATTTCACGAAGTGTGCTCATGAGACCGCGCTCCACATCGCCGACCAGCAGCTCGACATTTTCCGCGATCAAACGGGCGCGGGCTTCGATCGCGGCGGTGCGCGTGCCGGCGACGGCTCGGGCCTGCTCATCGAGCCGGGTTTGTTCGCGCCGCAGCAGGAACAGCGCGCCCGCGCCCACCGCGAGCGTGGGCAGCAACAGCAACAGCCAGTAGAGGGTGATGCGGCGCGAGGAGCGGTTCACGGTGAAGGCTGGTCACAGGCGGCAGTGGAAGTCAAAGGCCGGGCGAATCTGAAACACAATGGAGGCGGGGTGCCCTCACCCCGCGAGCAACGTTTCAG
>JANYBX010000002.1 GCA_025360615.1 Opitutia bacterium | reverse complement strand
CGCAGCGCCTGCTCGCCACCAGCGACCAGTCGGTCACCGACGTGGCCTTTAGCTCAGGGTTCAACTCCATCAGCCGTTTCAATGAAGCCTTTCGCCGGGCGTGCGGTTGCTCGCCGCGGGACTATCGCCGGTCGCACCTGCCTTAGCCGGCCCCGCGGCGAGACCGCCCGGGGCAAGCGGCCGGCGCGTGTTTTTGCCGCGATACGCTTTCGGGGTCAGGCCCGTGACGCGTCGGAAGGCGGCGATGAAATGAAAGCGGCTGGAAAACCCGCTCTCGATCGCGACGGCCTCCAGTTTCAGCTCCGAATCGGCCAGCAGTTTTTTCGCGTGCGCGACCCGCAGCCGCGTCAGCTCCTGCAGCAGCGTGTGGCCGACGTGCTCCCGAAAAACCGTATGCACGCGCCGCAAGGGCACGGCGAGTTCGCGCGCCACCTGCTGGATGCTCCAGCGCTCGCGGAAACGATCGCGCAGAAACCGCAGCACCCGCGCCGTGTCGAGATCGGGGATTGCCACCGTGTCGGTCGAGCGCCGCACCGTGACGCCGCGCGGCAGCACCAGCAACGGCTCCGACGGCTTGCGCCCGCCATCCATCAGACGGTCCAGCAGCGCCGCCGCCTCGTAGCCTTGGCGCTCAAAATCGCAGTTGATGCTCGTGAGCGGCACCGCCGCCAGATCGCAGATGATCTCGGAATCGTCCACGCCCATCACCGCGATTTCCTCCGGCACGCGAAACCCCGCATCGCGGCACAGGCGGATAACCTCGAGCGCGTTCGGGTCGTTCACCGCGCACAGCGCCAGCGGCTTCGGGAGACGGGCGATCATCCTCTGCAGGAGCCGCGGGGTGAGCGCGTGAAATTCCGCGCCGCCCTCCGCGGCCGTCCGCTGGAAAGCCTGCCGCCGCTGGCGTTCCAGCGGATTCTCATCGAACGTCACAAAGCCGAGCTGGCGAAATTTCAGTCCCAGGAAATACTCGGCCGCCATTCTTCCCACGGCCTCGTGCGGCACGATAACCTTGGGCGCGTTGAAGAGGTTGCCGAGTTCCTGCGTCTCCACCACCGGCACTTTCGCCGCCCGCACAAAATCAACCAGACGCCGGCTCGCACGGTGCATGGTCCGTGAAATTCCGGCAAACGCGATGATCCCGTCGCCCCGCCATTCGCCCGGCCGGGGCAGCTCGTGCGTCCACCTCATGCGGCACTGCAGTTCCCACCCGTGCCGCGAGGCATAGTCCGCGACACCGCGCAGCACCCGGTCTTCCCACCACGACTGCACGAGCAGGACGGATCGGCGCTTTCTCCGCCCGGCGGCGGTCGCGCGGCGCGATGCGGATTTTTTCATCAACAGTGGGAGGGTCGCCGGAATCCTCACAATTCCAGCCAGAAAAGACACATTTGATGTCTCGCTAGCCGGCGCGCAACGCCGGAAATTGCCGCGTGTCCCACCCCCTGCGCCCCACCCGGCTCGGCTTGATGTTGCTCGCCGCCTCCGCCGCTCTCCTCTCCGCTGCGGACTCCCCGCCGCCGCCCGATCCGTTTAACTCAAACCACACGGCCACGCCCCCTCCGCGTTCCACCGTGAAAACCCTGCCCGATCGCAGCGCTCCTCCCTTCACCAACGCCGCCGCGATCTACGCCGGCTATAGCGGACCCGGTGAACCCACGCGCGGCGCCGGCCTCGGCGGCTGGCGCAGCGGACGCGAGGGCATCCGCTACAAAGGCCCGGATCCGAAACCCGGCTGGCAGCTCGACTGGGACGAAAAAAAATCCTCCTCCGATCTCGTCATCGAGCTCGGCCTGCTCCCCCCGATCAAGCCGCTGCTCGAGCTCCACCTGCGCGACACGATCATCCGCAAGGGCGGCGACGGTTTTTATTATCTCACCGGTTCCACCGGCGACAACATCTGGGACCGCAACAACGGCATCGAGCTCTGGCGCTCGAAGAATCTCCAGTCGTGGGAATACCGCGGTGTCATCTGGGACATCGACCGCGACGGCACGTGGCAAAAAAATCTCCGCTACATCTGGGCACCCGAGATTCACTTCATCAAGGGCAACTATTACCTGACCTATTGCATGGCCGGCGGCGCCAACGGCGGCACCGGCATCCTCAAAAGCACGAGCGGAAAACCCGAGGGCCCCTACACCAACGCGACCACGCCCGACGCGAAACTCACCGGCGGCATCGACGCCACGCTCTTCGAGGACGACGACGGCGCGGTCTATTTTACCTGGGGTCGCGGCACCACCATCTACCGCATGAAGGAAGACCTGACCGGTTTCGCCGACGCCGGCCGCGAGGTGCAGATCGACCCCGCGAGCCTCGCGAAAGCGAAGGAGATCGGCCAAGGCCAGAGCGCCGCCTTCGAGGGCGCGTCACTCTTCAAGCGCAACGGGAAATACTATCTCGGCGGCGCGATCTTCATCGGCGGCATCGACCGCGCCACCGGCCGCAACGGCCGCTACAGCAGCGCCGTCATGATCTCGGATTCGATCTACGGCCCCTATAAACAATGGCACGAAGCCGTCCCGTGCGGCGGCGGTGGAAACTATTTCAAGGACGATGATGGCCGCTGGTTTTGCACCTACTTCGGCAATGACGAAGCCTCCCCCTTCCGCGAAAAACCCGCGCTCGTGCAGATCGATTTCGCCGCCGATAACACCATCGTCATCGCCGACGACCAGCCCGCCTTCCTGCTGCGCGACGGCACGCCGACGCACTGGCGCTCCGCCAAACCCATCCCTTCCGCTCCATGATTTCCCCCGCGAAATTTCTCGCCGCCCTGCTAGCCGTTTCCACTCCGGTGTTCGCGCAGCCGGCCTCGCCGGAAAAAACCGCCACGCCCGCGCCCCAAAGCGGCGCCATCGTCCCCGCGCCCGCGCCGCGCGGAAAAGGCCTCGGCCTCAGCGGACCCGGCGCCGTTCACTCCGGCCGCTGGGAGGAAATGAACCGCCGCGTCTCCGGCTCCGCCGTGAAGCAGGGCCTGATGCCCGATCTCAAGCCGCTCATCGCGAACACGCAGCTCCGCGACACCGTCGTCATCCTCGGCGGCGACGGGAATTATTACCTGACCGGCTCCTCCGGCGACGACATCTGGGACCACAACGACGGCGTCGAACTCTGGCGTTCGCCCGATCTGAAAACCTGGGATTACCTCGGCCTCGTCTGGACCTTTGAGAAAGACGCCACCTGGCCGAAGGACTGGCGTTTTCACCACAAGCCCGTGCGCGCGCTCTGGGCGCCCGAGCTGCACTATATCAAGCGCCTCAAAAATTATTTTATCACGTTCAGCATGCCGCCCGGCGGCCGCGGCCTGCTGCGCAGCACCACCGGGAAACCCGAAGGCCCCTACGTCAACGCGCTCGCGAATGACGCGCGCCTCGAAGGCGACATCGACGCCTCGCTCTTCGAGGATGACGACGGCGCCGTGTATCTCGTCTGGGGCGGCGGTTGGATCGCGCGCCTGAAGGACGACCTCAGCGCGTTCGCCGAGGAGCCGCGCAAACCCGCGCTGCTGCACCCCGACAAAAATCCCCCGCACCACGCCGACACCTGCCCGCCCCGCCGCGATTGCGCCGACATCGGCCGCGAGGGCGCCGCGCTTTTCAAGAAGGACGGAAAATATTATCTCACCGCCGCCGACACCTACGACGGCCGCTACAGCTCGCTCGTCGCGATCTCCGACAACATCTACGGCCCCTACGATCACCGCCACGAAGCCGTGCCGTGCGGCGGCGGCACCGATTATTTTCGCGACAAGGAAGGCCGCTGGTGGTGCGCCTTCTTCGGCAACGACGACCAGTCGAGCTTCCGCGAAAAACCCGCCATCGTGCGCGTCGAGTTCGATGCCGAGGGCCTGATCCACGTCGCGAAAATTCAGCCGGATTTCGTGCTCAACTCAAAACCCTGAGCGGGCCCATCCCGGCTCGTTTCGCCAACCCCGTTTCGTTTTATGCGTCTTCTCCAACGTCCGTCCCTCCTTTGCGCCCTCGCGCTCGCCACCATCTCGCCTGCGCCGGCCGCCGGTGAAAAATCCGCCGCCCCCGCTGCGCTCTCCGCCTTCGACACCAGCGAGCTCGCCCTCTTCGAGCGCAAGGCCGCGCTCGCGAAACGCCTCGGCGCGACGCATGTGCCGCTCACCGACGGCCTGCCCGTCGCGAAGTGGCAGTTTCAACCCGCCGACGATCCCTACCCGGCCTGGTTCATCCAGCGCCCCGATTTTCTAAAACTGTTTCCGCCCGCCGAGGTGCGTCCGTTTGTCGACATGGAGTATGGCAACCGCATCGCCGTCCTCCTCGAGGAACGTTGCAAAATTCTCCGTCGCCTCGGCCTCAAGGCCCACTGGGGCTCGAACCTCCCGCAGGTTTTGCCCGAGGCGTTTTTCGCCGCCTATCCGCAGCTCCGCGGCCCGCGCGTCGACCAGCCGAACCGCTCGAAGGTCGCGCGTTTCTCGCTCTGCGTGGACCAGCCCGAGACGCTCCGCCTCTACGCCGAGGCGATGAAAAACCTCCTCGCGCGCTGCCCCGAGATCGAGACGTTCAGTTTTCTCACGCAGGATTCCGGCTCCGGTTTCTGCTGGGTGCCCGCGCTCTACCCCGGGCTCAACGGCCACAGCGATTGCAAGGACCGCCCGATGGCCGACCGCATCTCTTCGTTTCTCATCGCGCTCAAGGATGCCGCCAAATCCGCCGGCCACGAGGTCGAGATCAACCTCAACCCCATCGTGCCGCGCCAGTGGATGGTCCCGTCGTTTTCACCCGAGCAGCTCGACGCCATCGCGCATAAGCTGCCGCGCGGCATCGCCGTGCAGGGCCGCGAAGGCCCCGATGGCCGGCCGTTCGGCGGCTTGCGCGCGAGCGATGCCTATGCGCGCGGTGCGTTCTATCCCGTCGTCGGACTCGCCGTGCCCGATCTGCGCTGGCTGCGCAATGCCCGCGTCTCCACGCCGCGCGCCACCGCCACCGCCGATCCTGCCTCCGCCCGCCGCCTCGCCAACGAGCAGGCCGAGCGCATCCCCGAGGCCGCCGCCAGCCCGGCCGCCGCGCGCCGCCTGATCAATCTTCGCCCGGAGGAAGCCGTGCTGGAATTCAACGCGCGCCTCTTCTCCGCCACGCAGGCGAGCGCGACTGGCAATGTCGTCGAACGCCTCGCCGCCCTCCGCGCGTTTGCCGCCGCCGAAGCCGGCGAGGATCAAGCCGACTCGCTCCTCGCCGTGTGGCTCCTCCTCGACGACGCCGACCGCCGCCTCGATGCGCTCGATTTCGGCGACATGCTGCAATTCGGCCACGTGCTCAACCGCTGGGTGAACCGCCCGATGGTGCCGTTCCCCGCCGAACTTTCCGCCGACGACAAAAAATACTACCGCCCGTTTCTCTTTCAGGCCAAAGGCGAGGAACAGGCGGACCACCTCGCCGACATCCAGGCGATGCGCATGTATGAAGGCTCCGGTGCGCACCTCCTGTTTCAGCGCGTGATCGAGACCGTCGTGCCCGACATCGAGAGCGCGCTCGGCCACATCCGCCGCATCCGCGATGCCGCCACCGACGATGCCGGCCGCACGCGCTGGGATCTCTTCGCCCGCCGGCTCGAAGTCGTCGTCTGCCTGCTCCATTCCGCCGACCACATGGTCGCGTATCAGGCGCAGCTTGACCGCGTGAAAACGCTCGCGGTCAAGCCCGAGCCGAATCCCGTGCTCGGCACCCAAAGCAGCTGGGATCGCACCGACCTCACCGAGACCGCGCGCAAGGAAATCGACAACACCGTCCGCCTCTCCCGCCTGCTGCAAAGCACGCCGCAGCCGCTCCTCGACCTCGCACCCGTCGCCGGGGAAGAGACGATCATGCGCCTCGGCCCCGATCTCGTCGCTCAGCTCAAGCACAAGGTCGACCTTATGAACGCCCACTGGCGCGACTACGACCGCCTCTTCACCGCGCCCAATCCGTAAACTCCCGGCCATGTCACTCCTCTCGTTTCCCACGTCATTTTTCTTCGCGCTCATGAGCACCGCGTTTCTCCCGCTGCCGTCCGCCGTCCACGCCGCCACTGCGCCCGTCGCGCCGTGGGTGCCCGACCTCGGCGACGGCACGTATAAAAACCCCGTGCTCTTTGCCGACTATTCCGACCCGGATGCCGTGCGCGTCGGCGACGATTTCTACCTCGTGTCGTCGAGCTTCCTGCACGCGCCCGCGCTCCCGATCCTGCACTCGAAGGACCTCGTCAACTGGACCATCGTCAACCACGTCGTCGCCCAGCAAACGCCCGTCGAATATTTCGCGTTGCCCCGCCACGGCCAGGGCGTGTGGGCGCCGGCCATCCGCCACCACGCGGGGAAATTCTGGATCACTTATCCCGATCCCGATTTCGGCATTTACCTCACGACCGCGAAAGACGCCGCCGGCGCATGGACCCCGCCCGTGCTCATCAAGGCCGGCAAAGGCCTCATCGATCCCTGTCCATTTTGGGACGACGACGGCCAGCTCTACCTGCTCCACGGCTGGGCCAAAAGCCGCGCCGGCATTTCCAATCTCCTCACGCTCCACACGCTCAGCGCCGATGGCACCAAGGTCCTCGACGCCGGCGAAATCATCATCGATGCGAACAAGCTCCCCGGTTGGACCACGCTCGAAGGACCGAAGCTCTACAAACGCGAAGGCTACTACTACGTCTTCGCTCCGGCGGGCGGCGTCGCGACCGGTTTTCAGGCCGTGTTTCGCTCGAAAAATCTTCGCGGCCCCTACGAAAATCGCATCGTCCTCGACCAAGGCAAGACCGCCATCAACGGCCCGCACCAAGGCGCGTGGGTCGACACGCCGTCGGGCGAGAATTGGTTTCTGCACTTTCAGGATCGCGACGCCTTCGGCCGCGTCGTGCATCTCCAGCCGATGGCCTGGCGCGACGGCTGGCCCGTGATCGGCGCCGACGCCGACGGCGATGGCAAAGGCGAGCCCGTGCTCACGCATAAAAAGCCGAACATCGCCCGCGCCCAGCCCATCGCCGTTCCGCAAACCTCCGATGAATTCGACGCCCCCACGCTCGGCCTCCAGTGGCAGTGGAACGCCAACCCCCGCCCGACCTGGGCCTCGCTCTCCGCCCGCCCCGGCCAGCTCCGCCTCGCCAGCATCCCCGCGCCAAAGACCCGTAACGACGGCACGCCCACGCCCAATAGCATCTACGACGCGCCGAATTTTCTCCTCCAAAAATTCCCCGCGCCTGAGTTCACCGTCACCACCGCGCTGGAATTTTCCCCCGCCGCCGACGGCGAAACTGCCGGGCTCACCGTCTTCGGTTACAACTACGCCGTGCTCGGCCTGCGCCGCAGTGCGACCGGCCTCCGCCTCGTCCTCACGATCAATAACGGCGCGAACAAACCCGGCGCCGAGGAGCGCGAAGTCGCCGGCGTCGATGCGAAGGCCGGCCCGGTTTATCTGCGCGTGACCGTCGAGGCGGATGCCACCTGCCGCTTCGCCTACAGCCTCGATCAAAAAAAGTTCACGCCCATCGGCGATCCGTTCAAGGCGTCCGTCGATCGCTGGATCGGCGCGAAAGTCGGCCTCATCGCCACCGCGCCCGCCTCCGCCGCGAAGACCGGCCACGCCGACTTCAACTGGTTCCACGTCTCGGCGCCAGTGCGGTGACCCGAGATTTCATCGCCCATGAAAATCGCCCGCGCTGTCACGCTCCTTTCGCTCACGTTCGCGGCGGCCTTCGCCACCGCCGCCGATCAGCCCGCCAGCTTCACACCGCGCGAGGGCGGCATTAGCGGACCCGGCCAGCCACTGCCCGCCGGCTGGACTTACCAGTCGCCGATGGCCGGCCGCGCGAGTGGTGGCTCCGCGGTCACCGCCGGCTTGCTCCCCCCGATTCGTCCGCTGCTCGACCTGCACATCCGCGACACCGTCATCTGCCTCGGCGGCGACGGAAATTATTACCTGACCGGCTCCACCGGGAAAGACATCTGGGCGTTCAACGACGGCGTCGAACTCTGGCGCTCCCCTGATCTCCAAAAGTGGACTTACCTCGGGCTCGTCTGGATCACCGAGCGCGATGGCACGTGGGAAAAAACGCCGCGCGATCTCCACGGCAAACCGACCGTCACGATCTGGGCCCCCGAGATTCATTACCTTAAAAAATTAAAAACCTACGCCATTGTGCTCAGCATGGCGCCCGGCGGCATCTCCATTCTGCGGAGCACCACCGGCCGAGCCGAGGGCCCCTACGTGAACCCCGTGCCCGAGAGAAAACCGCTCCGCGGCGGAGGCATCGACGCCACGCTCTTCGAGGACGACGACGGTAAACTTTATTTCACCAACGGCGGTGGCGGCACGATCTCGCTGCTGAAGGATGACCTCAGCGGCTTCGCCGAGACGCGCTCCGTTAAACTGGAAAACCCCGATCACAATCCCGCGCACCACGCCGCGAAAGTCGTGCAGCGCGGCATGAACGGCTTTGGCCACGAGGGCGCGGTGCTCTTCAAGGCCAACGGGAAATATTACCACGGCGCCGTCGACGACTACGAGAAGCGCTACTCCAGCTGCGTCGCCATCGCTGACAATATCTGGGGGCCCTACCGCCAGTGGCACGAAACCGTGCCGTGCGCCGGCGGCACAAATTTCTTTGAGGACAAGGATGGCCACTGGTGGTGCGCCTATTTTGGCAACGAGGCGCAGGCGCCCTTTCGCGAGATGCCCGCGATCGTGCGCGTGGAGTTCGACGCCGCTGGGCTCATCCACGTCGCGCAGCGCCAGCCCGACTTCGTGCTGCTCCACTCCGCCCCCGCCGCGAAACCGTGAGCCCCGGTGAACTGGCCCTGTCCGCATGACTCCCTCGTCCCTGCGTCTTCGCACCGCGCAAATCTAGTTGTTTTAAACTGGGCGCTCGTCCGTCCCAAAACCCCATGAACCATTCCGCCGTCGTTCACCGCCCCGCTTCGTCGCAATTTCTCGCCGTCCTCCCGCTCTGGTTGAGCGCGATGGCTCCGCGCGCCGCCGCCCCTGCGGTGTTAAAAGCCGGAGACGACGTGGCGATCTGCGGCGACTCCGGCTGCGATCCCATGAAGGCTTTCGTCAGCGCGTGCGCGTTCGTGTCGGCGCTGGAGGCGCTGCGCCCTTCAGTGCTCCGCCGCATCGCCCTGCTCTGGGCCGTCGCGTTGTTCGCCCCGTCCACGGTCTCGGCTCAATCCGCCGGCGTCTTTGACGTTCGCACCTTCGGCGCCGTCGGTGACGGCACGACCCTCGACACCCAGGCGCTGCAAGCAGCGATCGACCACTGTAACGCCGCGGGAGGCGGGACCGTGCTCGTCGCCGGTGGCCGCTACGTCACCGGCACGCTCTATCTTAAGAGCAACCTCTGCCTCCGCATCGAGGCCGGCGCGGCGATTCTCGGCAGCACACGCATCGCCGACTACGCGACCGACACCGACCGAACCATGTATCGGGGCGAGCCCCATATGGACCGCTGCCTGATTTTCGCCCGGGACGCGGTGAACATCGCCATCGAGGGCCACGGGACCATCGACGGACAGGGGAAATCGTTTCCCGAAACAGGCGACCCGCGGAAAAACCGCCCGAAGCTGATCCGCTTTATCAATTGTTCCCGGCTCCGCGTGCGCGACGTGACCCTGCAAGCTCCGGCCTCGTGGACCACCGAATGGCGCTACTGCACCGACATCGCGGTTGATGGCATCACGATCTTCTCCCGCGCCAACATCAATGGCGACGGCCTCGACTTCGACGGCTGCACGCGCGTGCGCGTGAGCAACTCCACCTTCGACACCAGCGACGACTCGATCTGCCTGCAAACCTCGCTGCCCGAAAAGCCATGCCGCGATGTCGTCATCGCCAACTGCAACTTCTCCAGCCGCTGGGCCGGTATCCGCATCGGCCTGCTTTCGCGCGGCGATTTCGAAAACATCGCGGTGACGAACTGCACGTTTCGCGACCACAACGACTCCGGCCTGAAAATCCAAATGAACGAAGGCGCCGAGATGAAGAACCTGACCTTCAGCCATCTCGTGATGAAGAACGTGCCGCGCCCCGTCTTCGTCACGTTCTGCCAAAAACACGCCTGGGTGGATGCCGCGGGCGAACTGCCCCCGATGAAACGCGTCAGCAATCTCCAGTTCGATCACATCGTCGTGGACTCCGCCGACATCACCGGTCCCGCCGCAAAGACGTGCGGTTTTCAAATCACCGGCCTGCCGGGGCATCCGCTTGAGGGCATTTCGTTCACCGATATCCGCGCTACGTTTCCCGGCGGCGGCACAACGCAGGATGCCGCGAGCGTGCTCGCCGAACTCACGCCCGAAGTGCTGCAAAAAGGATGGCCGGAATACAGCCGCTTCGGCGGCACGGTGCCGTCCTACGGGTTGTATGCGCGACACGTCACGGGCCTCACCCTGCGCAACGTCGAAATCAGCACGAGAGCCCCCGACGCGCGGCCCGCGATCATGTTCATCGACGTGACCGCACCAAAAATCCCGGACGCCGCCGAGCCCGTGAAACTTCCCTGACCCATGAACTCGCTCCGCCTGATTGCTCTGCTCTCGTTTGCCAGCCTGGCCACCCTGCGCGCGGCCGACGATCCCCGGCCCGTCGTGGACGACGCGAATTTCCCGCTCGAGGTCGCCGCCCATCCCAAGCTCCCCACGCTCTACATCGCGGGCGATTCCACCGCGCGGAGCAATCCGCCCCTCCGCGGCTGGGGCTCCGAGCTCGCCGCGTTTTTCGATCTCGAAAAAATCAATGTCGTCAACCGCGCCATCGGCGGCCGCTCCACCCGCACGTTCCTCACCGATGGCCGCTGGGGAAAAATCCTCGCCGACCTCAAGCCAGGCGATTTCGTGCTCGTGCAATTCGGCCACAACGACGACGGCGACTACCGCGACCCGAAAGCAAAGGGCC
>JANYBX010000541.1 GCA_025360615.1 Opitutia bacterium | reverse complement strand
GCCGAGCGCCTCGCCTGCGGTCGGCCGGTCGCCCGGCGGCAACAGGCCGAGATAAAAACCGGTCAGCGGTGCGCCGAGGATGTGTTCGAGGCTGCGCTGGATCGTGCCGAACCAGCCGGTGTCGACGAGCGCGATGGGTTCGCCGGCCCGCACCCCCTCGGCGTGAAGATAGGCGCGGGCTTCCGTGGCGCGCCGAGTGAGCGCGGCCTGCAACAGCGTGCGTCGCTCGGGCGCGAGCAACCAGTCGGCGAGCGCCTCGCGCTCGGCGGGCGGCAGATTCGCGTCGGGATCGCCGGTGCGGAACAGTGTGGGCCAATCCGTTTCGTCGAGGCCGAGCTGGAGGAGCGTTTGACGGCGAGAGTGAAACTGCCCGGTGGGCGCGGCGAGCAAGCGCAACGCCGCGGGCGATTCCAGCTCGGCGGGTCCGGCGAAGAGCAGGCGCGAGGCGTGCAGGTAGCGGCACTCGACCACGCCGGGCTCGGCGGCTTGGATGGCCTGCGCGACGCGGAGAAAAATCTGGCCGTCGCGCGCGAGGAAATAGAGCCGTTTCACGCCGCGCCGCGCCGCTTCGGCGAGGGTCCAACGGACGAAGGCATAGAAAAGCGGGCCGGCCACGGTCGCGCCAGTTTCCCAGAGGACGGCGTCGCGCTCGCTCCCGAAGACGCGTTCCACTCGCGCGAGCCGCATCGCGCCGGCCAGCAGCGAACGCCAGACGGAGGCGAACTCTGCGCGGGTGCCGCGTGCGGCCCATTCGCGCGGCGTCAGGTGCCCGTGCGTGTGATGGGTGGCCGCGATGCCGAGTTCGCGGGGCTTGGCCACGTCGGCAAAGGGATGATCGCCGGCGTGTCGCCAGTGTGCGAAGTCGCCGCCGTGCGCCGTGCGGGCGGCGTGGAAAAGCGCCCCGGAACTTTTGCTGGCATTTTCCTCCCCGGAAACGAGCAGCACGTCGCCGGTGGCGGCGATGCCTTCGCGTTCGAGCCACGCGCGGAGCACGGCCGACGGCAGATACATGTCGGAGAGGAAAATCAGCCGTGAGGCTTCACCGCGCGCGGCGAAGAGTTCCTCGCGCATCAGCGGGACGGCGTGCAGGTGACGGGCCTCGATTTCCAGCTCGAGCGTCTGGGCGGCGCGGGCGGTGGCTTCGTCCCAGGCGAGCTGGCGGGCGAGTTCGGCATAGATGCCGGCGAACGTGATTTCCGCGATCGGGAGTTTTTTCCGCGCGTCGCGCTCGACGGTCCAGCGGATGCGCGCGAACTCCAGCGCGTCGGGGACGCCGAGTTTCGTGCCGAGATGAACGTAGAGATCGCGCGGGTGCGCGAAAGCGCGCGTCACCACGGTGTCGAACACATCGTAGCTGACAGTGGCGCTCATGCGCACGGCGTGTCGGCGACGGCGAGGAGGTTGGGCGTGAGAATCACGGCGCGGCCGCGGGCCCAGCCGAGTTCGCCGATGAAATTCACGCGCTGGCGCAGGCGGCTGAGACAGCGCAGCAGCCAGGCGAGCGTGCGGGGCGTGGGGAGCCAGAAAAGGAAACGGGGGCGCGGGAAAAATTCCACGCCGGCGCAGCGCACGTGGGTGAAGCCGGTTTGCCCGAGGAGAAACGAGAGGCTGTCGGCGGTGAACGCGCCGGTGTGCGTGTAGTCGTTGTGCAGCCAGTAGCCGCCGATGGAGCAGGCGGCGTTGGGCACCGTGCAGATCAAGCGTCCGCCGGGGCGCAGGCTGCGGGCGATGGCGTGCAAAAATTCCGGCTGCGCAGCGCGAGGCACGTGCTCGAGCACATCCATTAGCAGGATCGCGGCGAACGCGCCGGGTTTGTCGGAAAGAAAATTTTCGGTGCTCGCGACGTGAGCGATTTCGAGTCCCTGGGTTTTTGCGAAAGCGGCCTGGCCGGCGTCGGTTTCGAGGCCGGTGAGCGCGGTGTAGCCGAGCGCGCGGAGGTCTTGCAGCGCATAACCGCGGCCGCAGCCGACATCGAGGATCGGCGCGGAGCGGTCCGCGGGGAGATGCGGCGCGAGCATGCGGTGATGGAGGAGCGTGAGCCCGCGACGGTGGCGGGGATCGTCGGGGTGAAATTTCGCGTAGTGCTGGGAGTAGTCCAGAGTCATGGCCGGGATCAGGCGCGGAAGGTGGTGAGCAAACTCCGCCAGCGGGCCGGGGCAATGGGGATTAGCAGGCCTCGGGTCTGGGCGGCGGCACACGCGCGCAGCGGGGGGAACAGCCACGACGTGAAATAGCCGCTCGCCACGACTGCGCCGAACCCCGCGACGGCCGCGCCGATCACGCCGAGTCGTGGCGTGAGCCAGGGGCCGAGCGCGAGCAACGTGGCGACGTGGATCAGCGCGGCGGCAAGGTTGAGCAGCGTGGGCGCGGAGAGCAGAATAAACTGCCAGCGAGCGCCGGCGCTGAGGGCGAAGAGCGCGGCCCAGCCTTGGACGATGAGCACGTTGCCCGCATCCGAATAGGCGGGGCCGTAGAGCAGGCGGACGACGAGCGGGCCGACAAGCGTGCAGCCGAGGGCGACGATCCAACCGAGGGCGGAGAGGGCGTCGAAGAGGCTTTGGAGCCGAGCCTGATAGTTGGCGGGTGAATGCGCGCGGCTGGCGGCGAGGGCGGGAAAGAGGCTGAGCGTCATGGTCGTGCCGACGAAAAGCGCGACTTCGGTGAGGCGTGACGCGGCGAAGTAAATGCCGGCGTCGGTTTTGCCGAGCCAGTGGGGCACGAGCAGTTGGTCGAGCCGCAGGGCGAGCGCGACGGCGAGGGCCGAGAGTGCGAGCGGTGCGCCGCGTCGCCAGAGAGCGCGGGCGATTTTGGAATCCCAGATCCAGGCGCCGCTGCGATGTGGGCTGCGTCGGCCGGCCCACGCGAGGCCGAGCGCGATGAGGGCGGCGTCGGCGAGTTGCGCCCAGGCGAAGGCGATCAGCGGCGCGGAGCGGGCGACGAGAAAAAATTTTAGCGCGGCGCCGGCGAGCACGGCGACGGTGCGGACGACGACGGTGCGGCGTGAGTCGAGGTGACGTTGAAACCACAGGTCGACGACCTCGGCTGGTTGGAAAATGAGCGTGAAGGCGACGAGGGCGACGAGGTGGGCGTCGGAGGTGGTGAACCACGGACCGAAGAGGGTGGCGAGTGCGAGGAGAAGGGCGGTGGCGAAGCCGGCGAGCAGGCGGAGGCGAAAGGCGGTGCCGAGGACGGCGCCGGCGGACGCGGGACGGCGGATGAGTTCGTCGATGACGATGCCCTCGAGGCCGAGATTGGCGAGGGGCGCGGCGATGGCGGCGATGGTGATGGCGAAGTTGAGCTGGCCAAACCCGGCGGGGGCGAGGTGGCGCGCGACGAGGCCGAGGACGCTGGCGGTGACGACGGCGCGACCGGCGCGCTCGCCCACGAGCCAGAGGATATTTTGCAGCGGTTGGCCGGTGGAGGCGGGCACGGGTGGCGACATTAGCAGGGCGGAACGCGGGGAAGCAGGGTGAATTTATTTGCGAGGCAGACGGCGTGAGCGAGGAGGAAGGTCGCAAATAAATTTGCGCCTGCGGGGGTGGCCTTCGAGATGGGCGCGAATATGGGGCGATTCACCGTGCTGCATTATCTCGGAACCGAGGAGGATCGCGGCGGAATTTTGACGGTGGTGCGGGGGCTCGCGGGCGCGGGGCTGGGGCGCGCGGTGGTGTGGGTGGCGCCGGGCTTTCGGCAAACGCGCGAGCCGAGGTTGAAGTTGTGGCGCAGGGCCGGATCCGAAGGGGAAACGATCGACGTGCGAGCGGTGTGGCAGGCGGCGGGGGTGGCGTGGGGGTTGCGAAAGATGCTGACGCGGAGGCGAAGGATTTTTCACGGGCACTCGCGGGCGGGACTGCTCGTGGGATTGTGGCTGCGGCTGCTGGGGAGCGGACGGGTGGTGGTGAGCATCCACTGTCACGGGCGGCGGAAATGGTTTTACCGCTGGGCGGCGCTGGTGTTGGGCGAGCGGCTGGTGTGGCTCACGCCGGCAATGAAGGCGCACTACGATGTGGGTGCGCGGACGTGGGCGGGGTGTCAGAGAAATTTTTTGACGGAGGCCGCGCCCGGATGGGAAGAGCGGTCCGAGTCCAAGCGGCGGGTTAGGGATAACCCGCCCTACCTCAGGCTCGGAGGGATCGGGGCGCTGGTGCGGCGGAAGGGGTGGCATCTGGTGATCGAGGCGCTGGGGCGGCTGACCGGGGAGGAGCGCGCGCGGGTGGAGTTTTGGCACGTGGGCTCGGCGGAGAATTCGGCGGAGTCGCGGAGCTATGCGGAGGAGTTGCGCGCGCGGGCGGTGGCGCTCGGGGTGGCGGAGCGTGTGCGCTGGCGCGGGGAAGAAGCGTCGTCGGCGGCGTTGCTGGGTGAAGTCGAGGTGTTGGTGATGCCGTCGGACGGGGAGCCGTTTCCGATGGTGCTGCTCGAGGCGTGGCGCGCGGGCGTGCCGGTGCTCGCAGCGGCGAGCGGCGGGCCGGGCGAGTTGATCACCCAGGGGCGTGATGGCTGGCTGTTCGCGAATGGATCGGCGGAAGCGCTCGCGGAAAAAATCTCGGGGCTGTTGCGGGGTGATGCGCTGGTGCCCGCACGGCCGGAATTGCCGCCGGCGGAGCCGGTGATCGCGCGGTGGCGGGAAATTTACGCGGAGGCGCTCGCGTGAAACTGGCGCTCTCGATGCTCTGCGAAAACCCGCGACGACGCACGGGGCTGACGACGCTGTTTCACGAGCTGGTGCGGCATGCGCTGGTGGAGTTTCCCGAGGTGAGGTGGCTGGTCTTTGCAGGACCGGAGCAGGCTTGGACGATCGACGATGAACGGGTGGAAGTATGCCGCGATTTTCCCGCGAACGACCGGCTGGCGGCGCGGCTTTTCGCGGATCATTTTCGCGTGGGGCCGGCGGCGCGGCGGCGCGGGGCGGGGGCGTTGTTGACGGTGGGGTTCGTGCCGGTGCGGACGGGCGGGCTGCCGGTGGCGATGCAAGTGATCACGCTGCATCACCGGAGCGGCGGGATGGGAGGGCTGCGCGCAGGGTATCGCGGGGCGGCGTTGCGCGCGGGGCTGCGGCGGGCGGCGCGGGTGATCGCGAATTCGGAGTGGACGGCGGGGGAGTTGCGCGCGCTGGCACCGGCGGTGGCGGGGAAGCTGATCGTGAGTTACGAGGGACTGGCGCACGGGCAGTTCCAGCCCGTGGCGCCGGAGGGCGAGAGGGAGCGGATGCGCGCGGAACTCGGCGTGCCGGAGCGTTATCTTTTGTGGAGCGGAAATTTTTATTCCTATAAGCAGGCGGGGAAATTGCTCGCGGCGTATGCGCGGCTCGCGCCGGAGCGGCGCGCGAGGCTGCCGCTGGTGATGGCGGGTGGCGACTGGGACGACGGACGGGCGCGGGCGGAGGAGGCGGCGCGGGCGGTGGGGGTGGCGGCGACAGTGAAGTTTTTAGGCTGGGTCGGCGACGAGTGGCTGGCGCCGCTTTACCGACACGCGCGGGCGCATGTTTTGCCGAGCGCGGAAGAGACGTTTGGCAAGAGCGTGACGGAGGCGATGGCTTGCGGGTGCGCGTGCGTGGTGAACGACATCGCGGTGCTGCGCGAGGTGGCGGGGGGCGCGGCGCGGGTGGTGAATTTCGACGATGCGGCGGCGGCGGGTGCGGTGCTGGCGGAGATCGAGGCGGATGATGAGACGGTGACGCGGCTGCGGGCGGCGGGATTGCGACGGGCGGCGGATTTTGGCTACGCGCGGATGGTGCGCGAGCGGGTGGGGGCGGTTTTGAAAATGCCGGGAGGAGGGGCGACGTGATCCCGGGGAAGAAGGCAGGGAGCAGGGGGTGGAGATTTGCGCCGGCGGTGGTGTGCATGCTGGCGGGAGCGGCGGCGTTTCAATTTTTCGGCAACGCGAATCGTGGCTACATCGACTCGGCGTCGCTGTTTTATTGGTGGGGGTTCCAGTGGGTGAACGCGGATTCGGAGACGCAGCACGGGCTGTTGATTCTGGCGCTGAGCGGGTGGTTGTTCGCGCGGAATTTGAGAGAGGAAGCGAACGGCGAGGGGCGCGAGGCGGGAGGCCCGGCCGTGGCGGCGATGCTGGGCGGGCTCGCACTGCACGCGGTGGGGTTCGCAGCGCAACAGGCGCGGGTGTCGATTGTGGCGCTGCTGTGGTTCACCTGGGGAGGACTGCGGCTGG
This sequence comes from Opitutia bacterium, assembly GCA_025360615.1. Classification (GTDB taxonomy): domain Bacteria; phylum Verrucomicrobiota; class Verrucomicrobiia; order Opitutales; family Opitutaceae; genus Tous-C4FEB. Next base: position 1,235 of record JANYBX010000541.1, on the reverse strand, counting down.
CCGGCGGACGGCGATGGGGAAGGGCGGCGGCGTTTCCGCTGGCGTTCATGATTTTCGCGGTGCCGGTCAACGTGCTCGACTCGGTGGGGTTTTGGCTGCGGCTGTGGGTGATCGACGCGACGGAGGTGATCGCGCGAATCGCGGGGGTCGGCCTCGGGCGGAGCGGGACGCAGCTTTTCGCGCCGGACGGGGGCTACCAGTATGACGTGGCGGCGGCGTGCTCCGGGGTGCGTTCGCTGATGGCGCTGGCGGCGCTGACGCTGTTGCTCGGCTATCTGAATTTTCGCGGCTGGGGGCGGAGGCTGGCGGTTCTGGCGCTGTGTCTGCCGCTGACGTATGCGGGCAACGTGGCGCGGATCGCGGGCATCGTTTTCGCGGGGCAATGGTTCGGGCAGCGCGCCGGCGAGCGCGTGCATGAGTGGGCGGGTTTTTTGGTCTTCGTGATCGTGCTCGGTGGCGCGCTACTGGTGGTGCGAGGGTGGCAACGGTGGTGGCCGGAGAAGCCTGTTTGTAATATAATACGTTACAAACCGGCTGGGGCTGACGAAGGGGAAAGTGGCGGGTGGGAGGGGGCGAGGGGCGACGGGCGGGGCGCGAAGGGCGGGTGGAGCATGGTCGTGCTCGTGGTCGCGCTGGCGGGGGCGGAGATGTTTTTTCTCGGCTGGCTGCGCGGACTACCGCCGCGCGGGGGCGTGGGCGTGCGGCTGGCGGCGGACGGGGTGAACCCGGTGGCGCTGCCGACGTTTATCGGGACGGAGTGGATCGGACGCGATGCGGCGGTGAGCGCGGTCGAGCGGGAAATTTTGCCGGCGGACACGGGTTTTTCGCGGAAGCTCTACGTGGCGGTGGGCGATCCGGCGCGGCAGGTGTTTGTGTCGGTGGTGCTGAGCGGGCGCGACCGCACGTCGATCCACCGGCCGGAGCTGTGCCTGGTGGGGCAGGGGTTGACAATCGAGTCAGCGGAGCGGCGGAATTTTAATTTTCCCGGTGGGGCGGGGGAGAGATTTGGGGCGACGGTGTTACGCGGGCACCGCGACGGGGTGACGCCGGGCGGGCGGGTGCGGACGCCGGAGCTGGTGGCGTATTGGTTTGTGGGCGGCGAAACGGTGGAACCGACGCAGGGGCGGCGGCTCGCGCGCGATGCGTGGAACCGCGTGGTCCACGCGCGGGCGGACCGCTGGGCCTACGTGCTCGTGCAAACGAGCGCGGCCGACGGGGAGGTGGCGGCGCTGGCG
>JANYBX010000512.1 GCA_025360615.1 Opitutia bacterium | reverse complement strand
TTCCGCGCCCTCCGCCTCGCCCCCCGCCCCCTCGAATCCCCTCGCCCCGACCGACTTCTCCTCGCTCCTTCCCCTCGCGCAACGCGGCGAAATCGTCCCCCTCCGCCGCGAACTTGCCCGCCTCCTCGCCCTCGCCCCCTCCGATCCCCGCCTCCTCGAACTCACCGCGCTCGCCCAATCCTACCAACTCGCCCGCATCCGCGAACTCCTTACCGCCCACTTGGCGACCACCTCAAAAATCCGTTCGCTCCCCACATGAAGCTCCCCGCCAAAGTCCTCGTCGTCGACGACACCCCCGCCAACATCTCCCTCCTCCTCGACGCCCTCACCGAGGCCGGCCACGAACTCCTCGTCGCCGAGAGCGGCGCCAGCGCCCTCACCCTCCTCGCGCACAATCCCCCCGATCTCATCCTCCTCGATGTCATCATGCCCGGCCTCGACGGCTTCGAAACCTGCCGCCGCCTCAAGGCCGACCCGCGCTCCCGCGAGCTCCCGGTCATCTTCATGACCTCGCTCTCCGAGCCCGACGAAAAAGTCCGCGCCTTCGCCGCCGGTGCCGTCGACTACATCGTGAAACCCGTCTACCCGCCCGAAGTGCTCGCCCGCGTCAGCGCGCACCTCCAGATCCGCGCGCTCCAGAAATCCCTCGCCGACGAACTCGCCCTCCGCCTCGAAGCCGAGGAACAGCTCAGCGCCTCGCTCGATCGCGCCGTTATCGTCGCCACCCCTGCCGGCCGCATTCTCTTCTGCACGCGCCCTGCGACCGCGCTCCTCTTCCGCCATTTTTCCACCTACGTTCCCGGCCAGCTCCCCGCGGAACTCCAGCGCCACACCGGCTCCGCCGAGGTCGCCACCGCCACCGGCCAGCTCACCGCCCGCCGCTTTGTCGAACCCAGCCGCGACGATTTTATCATTCTCCACCTTGAGGAAAAAACTCCCGTCACGCCCGCGCTCCTCCTCCGGCTCGGCGTCACCACCCGCGAAGCCGAGGTCCTCTTCTGGATCGCGCAGGGCAAGAGCAACCCCGACATCGCCACGATCCTCGGCCTCGGCGTGCGCACCGTTCACAAACACGTGGAACACATCTTCGAAAAACTCGGCTGCGAAACCCGCGCCGCCGCCGCCCTCACCGCCGGCGATGTCCTCCGCGCCTTCGCTTAGAATTCGGGTCGTTCAGCGGAACCCGTCAGCTCCCTCGGGAACTCAAGGCGATTCCCGCGCCGCCGCCACGTCCCGCGCGATCTGCGCCTGCAATTCCGGGAGCCCGGCGAATTTCATTTCCGGCCGCAGGAAGCGCAGCCACTCCACCGTGATTTCATCGCCCTCATCGAATGGGCACGCCACGAGCACATGCGTTTCAAGTCGCGGCGCGCTCGCCTGCTCCACCGTCGGCCGCAATCCGTAGTTGGCCACCCCGGGCAGTGCGGCGGCGAACTTCGCGCCACTCACTCGCACCGCATACACGCCATATTTCGGGGAGAAACCTGGAGCCCAACCGAGATTAAGCGTGGGAAACCCGATCGTCCGACCGAGCCGTTTTCCAGGCATCACCACGCCCGCCGCGAAATAACTGTAGCCCAACAACGCGTTCGCCCCCGCGATCTCCCCCATGCTCAACAAGCCGCGGAGCCGCGTGCTGCTGACCGGCTCGCCATTGAAACTCACCCGCGGCGCGCTGAAAACACCGAGCCCATGCCGCCGGCCCTCCGCCAACAGCAGCGCCACGTCGCCACGCCGCCCGCGCCCGAAGCGCCAGTTCTCCCCCACATAAATCGCCGCGAGCTGCGGCAACTGTTTTTTCAACGCCGGGATAAAATCCTCCGCCTCGATCCGCGCATACTCCGGGGTGAACGGCTCCGTGATCACCGCCTCCACGCCCAGATCGCCGAGGACGCGCACCTTCGTCGCCGTGTCCATGATGAGCCGAGTCGGATCCTCCGGGCGGAACAACGCGCTCGGATGCGGCCAAAATGTGAGCACGGCCGCGACGCCGCCGCTGCGCCGCGCCGATTGCACGGCGGCCTCGATCACCGCGCGATGCCCGAGATGCACGCCGTCGAACATCCCCACCGCCAGATGCAGCGGCCCCGGCGGCAGCACCGCGCGCGCAAGACCGTCGAACTGGGCGGGAAGATTCATCGCGAGGCGGCCTGATGGTAGGGCGCGTTATCCCTAACGCGCCGACTGGACTCTGCCACCGCCTTCGACTCCGCCCAACGCGGCGGGTTAGGGATAACCCGCCCTACCTCAAAAAAATCCGGTCCTCTGAACTTCGACGCGTTCACAGCGCGATGCTCGGCACCACGTCGCGCGGGTGCAGCAAGTGTTTTTCCAGCTCGGGCAGCGGCAGCGCGTTGATCTGGTCGATCGTGAGCGCGCGCTCGAGCGTGAGCTTGTCCGTCGCCGTGCGGCGGAGCGCCGTGAGGTGCGCGCCGCAGCCGAGTTTCTCGCCGAGGTCGTGCGCGAGCGTGCGGACGTAGGTGCCCTTCGTGCAGCGCACGCGAAAATCCAGCTCGGGCGGCGCGAAGCGCGTCAGCTCCCACTCCATCACGCGGATGAAGCGCGGCTCGCGCACGATCTCCTCGCCCTTGCGCGCCAGCTTGTAGAGCGGCACGCCGTTGACCTTGATCGCGGAAAACATCGGCGGCATCTGGTATTGGTCGCCGAGCATGGTCTTGATCGTGGCGCGCACGCCTTCCTCCGTCAGCGGCGGCACCGGGCGCGTGAGCACGATTTCACCATCGGCGTCCTGCGAGTTGGTCGTCTCGCCAAGTTTCATCGTGCCGGTGTATTCCTTGTCGAGGCTGATGAGATATTGGGAAACCGCCGTGGCCTTGCCCACGAGCACGATGAGCAGGCCCGTCGCCATCGGGTCGAGCGTGCCCGCGTGGCCGATGCGTTTCATCTTCAGCTTGCCGCGGAGGCGCGCGATCACGTCGTGCGAGGTGT
>JANYBX010000511.1 GCA_025360615.1 Opitutia bacterium | reverse complement strand
CTATGGCCTGGAACGAAGAAACCCCGATGACCTAAAAAAGGGGTCAAACTTTGCACTTTGCACTCGGGTGAAAAGCCCGAAGAAGGGCAGGCCAAGTTTGGAGGCGATGGCAGCGGCCGGGGGAGGCCGCGCTCCCAGATGGGCGGGAGCGCCGTCGCTACGTGTCGAGCAGCTTTCGCGCGGCTTTCAAGAGGTCGCCGAGGGCAAACGGCTTCGGCAGGCGGGTGACGTGATCGGGCTGATGGCGCGCGAAGGGGTGCTTGGTTTCCTCCTGGCCGATGTCGAGCAGGCGGAGCTCCGGCTGTTTCGCGCGCAGGGTTTGCGCGAGTTTCGCGCGGTCGCCGCTGGCGATGAGCAGTTGCACCGGCCGCGTGGCGTTGACGGCGAGTGTGAGCGCCTCGGCGGCGGTCTTCGCGGCATACACGCGGTAGCCGTCGGCGGTGAGGATGCCGGCGAGCATCTTGCGGACGACGTCGTCATCCTCGTAGAGCAAAATGCATTCGCTGCCACGGGTGACGGGCAGGGGCGACACCGTGGCCATCGGCAGTGGGGCCTCGGCGGGCGCGGCGACGGCGGGGAGCAGAATCTCGAACGTCGTGCCGACGAGCAGTTCGCTGCGCGCGGAGATGTAGCCGCCGCTTTGCTGCACGACGCCGTAAACCAGCGCGAGGCCGAGGCCGGTGCCTTTCCCGGGGGGCTTCGTCGTGAAGAACGGCTCGAAGAGATGGAGCTGCGTGCCGGTGTCCATGCCGGTGCCGTTGTCGCTCACGGTGATGGCGGCGTATTTCCCGGGGGGCATGTCGCCTTGGCGGCGGTTCTGGCGCGGCTTCACCTCGCGTCGGGTGGAGGCGATCACGACGCGGCCTTTTTCGCGCAGGGCGTCGCGCGCGTTGAGCACGAGGTTGATGATGACCTGCGTGAGCTGCGCGGGATCGACGCGCACATAGAGAGGATCTTCGGCCAGCTCCACCTCGAGATGGCCGGCATCGCCGAGGAGGCGGTTGAGAATGCTGGCGTGATCGTGCAGGAGAATGTTCAGGTCGAGGACGCGGGGGTTGAGCGACTGGCGGCGGCCGAAGACGAGCAGTTGCTGCGCGAGCGTGGTGCCTTGGAGCGCGGCGCGGTGGATTTCGTTCACGCCCTTCATCATCTCGGGCTGCGCGGCGAGCTGGGTGGCGAGCACCTCGCAGTAGCCGTTGATGATGGAGAGGACGTTGTTGAAATCGTGCGCCACGTCGCCGGCGAGACGGCCCACGGCGTCGAGACGCTGCGCGTGGACGAGGGCCTCCTGCAGGCGGCGTTTTTCGGTGGTGTCGCGATACGCGCCCACGATGTGCGTGATGCGGCCGCGGGCGTCGGCCAGCGGGTCGAAGGTCCACGCGGTGTGGAGCGTGCGGCCGTCGGCGTGTTGCAGGAAACCCTCGCCGACGAGCGACTGGCCGGGCTGCGCGGTCGGCAGCCAGCGCCCGATTTGCTCCAGCGCGGTCGGCTCCGCGTGCAGCATCCCGTGGCCTGCTCCGACGAGCTGGAGGGCGCTGTGGCCGGTGATGGCGCAAAGACTGTCGTTGACGAAAATGATCTGCAGCCCGTCGGCGCCCAGTTTCGCGCGGGCGATGAACACGCCCTCGCTCTGCGCGCGCAACGCCGCCGCCAGCAAGGCCACGGGCATGGTGCCCGTGCGGCTGCTCGAGGCGGGGCGGGGGACTTTTTTCTTCTTCACGCGCGAAGTGGAAGGCGGCTCAGGGCGCGAGGCGTTCGACGGACCACACGCCGTCTTTTTCGCGGCGGTAGCGGAGGCGGTCGTGCAGGCGGCTGCGCCGACCCTGCCAGAACTCGATCGTCTCGGGCGCGACGCGATAGCCGCCCCAGTGGGGTGGCACGGGCACCTCGGCGCCGGCGTATTTTTTCTCCAGCACCTTCAGGCTGTCCTCCAGCACGGCCCGGCCGGTGATGATCGCGCTCTGCTGTGAAACCCAGGCGCTGAGCTGGCTCGCGCGCGGCCGCGAGTGAAAATACGTCTCGTTCTCCTCGGGGGTGACCTTGGCGACCGCGCCTTCGACGATCACCTGCCGCTCGAGCGCGAACCATGGAAACAGCAGCGAGACGCGCGGGTTGGCGGCGAGGTGGCGGCCCTTGCGGCTCTCGTAGTTGGTGAAGAAAACGAAGCCGCGCCCGTCGATTCCCTTGAGCAAAACCGTCCGCGAAGAGGGGTGGCCGGCGCTGTCCACCGTGGAGAGCGTCATGGCGTTGGGCTCGACGACCTTGGCGGCCTCCGCTTCTTGGAACCATTTCTCGAACTGGCGAAACGGATCCTTCGCCAGGTCTTTTTCCATGAGACCGGCGAGGGAGTAGTCTTTGCGAAGATCGGCCAGGCTCATCGTTGGGGCGGAAAATGCGAATTCATCGGAACGCTGTCAAAAGTCATCTCGTCAGCGCGGCGATGATCGCGCCGTGCATGGGAAAATCTCGCGTGAGCGCGGCGCGTTCGCCCAGCTCGAAATCCGTCTCGATCCACGCGGGCGAAGTCGTGGTGCCGACGAGCGTCCAGCCGCGCAGGCCGCCGCTGCGCGGGCGTGCGCCCTGCCACACGCCGGCGGGTACGACGAGCTGAGGCACCTGCCCAAGCGCGAGGTCGGAACCGAGGGTGGTGACGGCGCTCGCGCCGGCGACCGGGCCGAGCTGGAGATGTTGGAGCGGATCGCCGGCGTAAAAGTGCCAGAGCTCGGCGATGCGCAGCCGGTGCAGCGCGGAGAAATCCGCCGATGTCATCAGGAAATAGATCGCGCCGCCTGCGATGCGACCGTTGGCGAGCGTCTCGGTGGCGCGCCAAGTTTCCCGAAAAAACCCGCCCTCGTGTGGTAACAGCGCGAGGCCGAGCTGGGCGATGAGGGCGGCGGCTTCGGCGTTCACGTTTCGGAGTTTGGCCCACGGAAGACGCGGAACACACGGAAATTTTCCGGCAGTCGTTTAAAATGGCGGCGGGAGCACTCACCCCGCGAGCGACGTCAAAAGCGGAATGACGTTATGCGGGGTGAGGGCACCCCGCCTCCATTGGCGGACACGGCGGGTTTTTCCGTGGAGTCCGCGGCATTCGCTGGCAGTGCTGTGCGCGTGCATTTGGAATGGTGGAACTACCCGCTGCTTTTCCTCGCCGCGATGGCGGCGGGGCTGGTCGATGCCATCGCGGGCGGAGGTGGGCTGATCGCACTGCCGGCACTGCTCACGGCGGGTTTTCCGGTGCCGCTCGCGCTCGGCACGAACAAACTCCAATCGGTCTTCGGCAGCGGCATGGCCACGTGGCACTACTCACGGCACGGCGTGATCGACTGGCGGAGCTGCCGTCTCGGGATCGTGCTGACGTTTATCGGCGCGCTCGCCGGCGCGTGGGCGGTGCAGCGGATCGACGCGGCGGTGCTCTCGCAATTCATCCCATGGCTGCTGGCGGTGATTTTGATCTACACGATTTTTCGGCCGGAAGTGGGACGGGAAAAACGTCCGGCGCGGATGGGCGCGACCGGGTTTTTCGTCGCGGCGGGGCTTGGCCTTGGTTTCTACGACGGATTTTTCGGGCCGGGCACAGGCTCGTTTTGGACCATCGCGCTCGTGCTGCTGCTCGGGCAGGACTTCCTCGCCGCCACCGGCCACACCAAGGTGTTGAACGCCACCAGCAATCTCGCGGCGGTGCTCCTGTTCATCGCGGCCGGCCGGGTTCACTGGCTCGCGGGCGGCATCATGGCCGTCGGCCAAGTCGCGGGTGCGCGGATCGGGGCCGGCCTCGTGGTGAAAAAAGGCGCTCGCTTCATCCGGCCGGTGTTTCTGACGATGGTCACCCTGACGATCGCGCGTCTCGCCTACGTGGCGCTGATGCGTCCCCGTTGAAATCCCGCTCCACCATGTCTCCCGCCGATTTCATCGACCGCCACACCGACGCCTTGCTGGGCGATCTCAGCCAGCTCGTCGGCATTTCGACGGTGAATCCGCCCGGGGAAAACTACGCGGCGATCACGGCCTTGCTGACGGCCAAGTTATCCGTGCTCGGCCTGCAAGCGCGGCGCTACACGATTCCGCCGGCGCTGTTGAAAAAAACGCTCCCGCCCGCGCAGCACGGTTTCCCGCGCTACAACGTCCTGGGCAAACTCCCCGTGCGCGGCGCGAAGAAGACGATCCATTTCAACGCGCACTACGACGTGGTGCCCGTCTCGGGAAAGTGGCGACATGGCAGCCCGTTCAGCGGCGCGGTCGAGCGCGGCTGGATCTACGGACGCGGCACGGCCGACATGAAAGGCTCCATCGCGAGCTTGCTCATGGCGCTGCGGGCCTTGCAGGCCACGAACACGCCGCCGCTGATGAACGTCGAAGTTTCCTTCACGGCCGACGAGGAAACCGACTCGGTGCTCGGCGCCGGCTGGCTGGTGGACCACGCGCCGATTCGCCCCGACTACGCCGTCGTGATGGAGGGCGGCGAAGGCCCGGCGGTGTGTTGCGGGCACAACGGTGTCGTCTGGCTGGAGGTCACCGTGCATGGTCGCGCGGCGCACGGTTCGATGCCCGAGCGGGGCGTGAACGCGCTGGAGAAAATGTCCGCCCTCGTGCTCGCGCTCGGAGATTACAAAACGAAGCTCGCGCGGCGGAAATTCAAGACGCCCGAAGGCAAAGTGATGGTGCCGACGATCAACGTGGGCGGCGTCTTCGGCTGCGGCGAAGGCGCGAAGATCAACACCGTGCCCGCGACGGCGACCTTCACCATCGACCGTCGCGTGCTGGCGATGGAAAACCACGCCGCCGCCGAGCGCGAGGTGCGCGCCGCGCTTGCCGCCGCGGCCGCGAAAATCCCGCAGTGCCGGATCACCATCGCGAAAATCTCGGAGAACTTCGCGTGCTTCACGCCGCCCTCGCACCCGTTTTTCGCGGCGATGGCGGCGACGGTCGCCCGCGTGCGCCGCGCGCCGGCGGTGTTTAATGTTTCGAGCGGATTCAACGACATGCACTTTTTCGCGAGCCACCGAAAAATCCCGACACTCGGCTACGGCCCGGCCGGCGAGGATTACCACGCCGTGGACGAACGCGCCTCGGTGAAGGAACTCGTGGCGACGGCGAAAATCTATGCGGAGCTGCTGACGACGTTTGGCGGGAGCG
>JANYBX010000510.1 GCA_025360615.1 Opitutia bacterium | reverse complement strand
GGCGCGAGAATCGCGCGCTTCCCCTCGGCTGGGCGCTCGATGCGCGCGGACAACCGACGACCGATGCCCACGCGGTGGAATGCCTGCTGCCGCTCGCGGGGCACAAGGGCTACGCGCTGGCGTTCATGATCGACCTGTTGTGCGGCCCGCTGAACGGGATGCCGTTTGGCCCGCACATCCCGCCGATGTATCGGAAACTCGGGCACCACCGCCACCTCGGCTCGTTTTTCATGGCGATCGATCCCGTGCGATTTGGCGGCGGAAAAAAACTCCCGGCCGTCGCGACGAGGATGGCGAGGGAGGCGCGGATGCAGCCGCGGGCCGACGCGAAGTCCAGCGTGCTAGCGCCGGGCGACCCGGAGCATCGTTGCGCCGAGCGGCGGGCGCGGGAGGGGATTCCGGTCGAGGCGGGGCTCCGGAAGGAAATCGAGCGTTGGTCGAAACGTCTCGGGGTGGCGGCACCGTAGGGTGCCGAGGGTAGGGCGGGTTATCCCTAACCCGCCGCTGCGACGAGGTCTGACGGTAAAGTTGGGCACAACCGGCGCGTTAGGGATAACGCGCCCTACCTTTCGGATCGGAGTTGCGGGGACGGACATTTTTTCAGTCGCGCTTTTTCCCGACGAAAAAGGCGAGCCACACGCCGAGGGCGAGGATCGCGATCAGCCACCAGAGGTAGCGGATCTCGCGCGCGGCGAGTTCGACGAACGCGAGCACGCGCGGAAAAATCACGCACAGCGCCACCAGCAGCACGAAGCCGGCGAGGAGGGTGAGATTGCGTTTCCCGGCCGGGCTCATTTGCGCGTGGCAGTGCTGGCCGGAGCGGTGATGCCGATGGGGAGGAGAATGTTGGCTCCATTCGAATCGCTGCCGCCACCGACGACCAACGGGGCCTTGCCGTCCCACTTTTCCACGATCTGAAGTTGAATGAGGCCGGGGTTGTCGCGGATGGCTTCGGCGCGGATGCGGATGGCCTTGGCTTCGCCGGTCGCGCGGATGATCGCGGTGTCGGCTTCGATCTGCGCCTTTTGCTGCACGAAATGGGATTTGGCGGCCTCCTGCTCCTGCACCATCTTCGCCTCGATGGCGGTTTCGAGTTCCTTGGAGAGCGTGATGTTTTCGAGCACGACATCCTCGACCATGAGGATGCTGCCGACCTTTTCCTTGGCGGAGGCGAGGGCTTTGGTTTTCACCTCTTCGCGGTGCTTCACGATCTGCTCGGCGCTCTGCATGGCGGTGACTTCCTTAAGGGCTTCCTGCACGCGAGGGGCGATGAGCGTGTCGAAGGGATCGCCGGCGTAGTCCTGGTAGATGCGCACGACGGCCGCTTCCGGGATGCGGTAGAGGACGCGGATGTGGATGGTGACCTGCTGGAGATCGGCGGAGTAACACTCGGCGTTGAGCTCGCGGGTGAGCTGGCGGACGGGGATCGGGATCACGTGAGCGATGAAAGGCGTCTTGGTGCCAAACCCCTCGGGTTTGAATTCGGGGCTGACTTTGCCGAGGGTGACTTGCACGCCGCGGAAGCCGGGCTCGACGACGTAGGTCGATTGCGAGGCGGCGACGATGAGGACGAGGATGACGATGCCGATACCGATGAGTCTGGCCAAGCTGGAGGGGTTCATGGCGCGCATCTCAGGACGCGCGCCGCGGGCTCGCAAGCGGAATGGCGGTGGAAGAGGCGGGCGTTGTTTCCAGTCGCGGATTGCGCGCGGAGGCGGGGAGGGCACGTTGAAACGCGTGGCAACCAATCGGCACTTGCTCGTGGACGGAGCGAACATCCTGCACGCGTGGCCTGAGTTGCGGGCGTTGCTGAAACGCGAACGCGAGGTGGCGCGCGCGGAACTGGTGCGGCGCGTGAGCGCGATTCACGACGAGGAAAGCGTGCGCGTGACGGTGGTGTTTGACGGCAGCGGCGCGGAGCTGGCGGTGGCGTGTCCGGGCGGACAGCCGACGTTTTCGGTCGTGACGACACCGGCAGGAATGACGGCGGATGATTTTATCGAGCAATGGATCGGGAAGGCGGCGGAGCCCGGCGCGTGCGAGGTGGCGACGGGCGATGTCGCGCAAGGGCGCACGGTGCAGGCGCTCGGTGGACAGTGGATTTCGCCGGATGATTTGGCGGCATGGGTCGCGCGGGCGGGCGGGCGCGTGACGGTGAAACTGGCTGGACGCACGCGGGAGAATGACCGGAAGTGGCGGGACCGATGAGCATCGTCACCGCCAACGTCGCCGAGCTTCAGGGGCTTTACGGGCCGTATTCATTTTCGGAAAAGCTGCTGCAAAAAATCTGGCTGCGCGGGGATTTTGATCACGGCGCGGCGATGACGACGGACGGGCGACGCGTGCGCGTGCTGCATCCCGGGAAATGGAATCTCCTCGGCGGGCCGGATTTTCGGGGGGCGCGGCTGAGCTTCGGAGATGGGCCGGAAATCGCGGGTGATGTTGAGCTGCACCTGCACGCCGGCGACTGGGTGGCGCACGGCCACGCGCGCGATGCGGCGTATGACGGCGTGTTGCTGCACGTGGTGTTGTTTCCCCCAAAGGCCGGCGAGGTGACGCGGGGCGGGGGAGGGCGGGAGATCCCGGTGCTGACGCTGCTGCCGCTGTTGCATCACGACCTTGAGGCCTTCGCGGCGGACGATGCGGTGGAGGCTCTCGCGCAACGGCCCGCAGGGCGCATCGTCGCGGAACTCGGCGGCATGCCGGAGTCGGGGCTGCTTCCCTTGCTGCGCGCGCACGCGGAGAAACGCTGGCAGTTGAAAGTGCATTTCGCGCGGCAGCGGTTGAAGCGCCTCGGCTGGGAGGCGGTGTGTCACCACACGGCGCTGGAGATCCTCGGCTATCGTTTCAATCGCGCGCCGATGCTGCGGCTGGCGGGGCGGTTTTCCCTCGCGGACTGGAAGAACGGCGTGGTCGACGCCGGGCAAGCGTGGGCGGCCGAGGCGGAAGCGTGGAGTCTCCAGGGCGTGCGTCCGGCCAACCAGCCGAGCACGCGACTCGGGCAATATGCGGCGTGGGTGAAGGCGCAGCCCGCATGGCCGACGCGACTCGCGGAGCAGGCGGCCAGTTGGCCGAATCCGGCGCTTGCGGCCGACACACGCGCGATTCGGCGCGAGCATGCGTTCACGAAGCTGCGCGCGCGGATCGCGGATGATTGCACTGGCGGGACGCTGACGGGCACCCGCCTCGACACGCTCGTGTGCGATGGCTGGCTGCCGCTCCTCGGCGCGCGGGAGGGAGAGCAAGGGCGGCTGGCGGGGCTGTGGTTTCACTGGTTCGCGGGCGACCTTCCGCCGATGCTGCCGACGGCATTGCGACAGCTCGGCGTGTTGACGGCGCAACAGCCCGCGTGCAACGGCTTCGCGCAGGGTTTACTCGGCTGGTTTTTGGA
>JANYBX010000499.1 GCA_025360615.1 Opitutia bacterium | reverse complement strand
GCCGCGTCGAAATCATCGTCCTCAAGAAATAACTTCTGCGCCTCGCGCGCAAAAAACCAAAGCCCTGGTCTCACGACCAGGGCTTTTTGTTGGTCGGTTTCGGGCTGACCCCCGATCAACGCAGTCCCCTGCGCCCTACTTCCCCGCCGCCAGCATCGCCAGCATCCGCTGCGTCGTCTCGATCCCCTTCTTCATCACATCGAGATTAAAACTTTCGTTCGGCGCGTGCAGATTATCCTCGGGCAAAAACAATCCGAACATCACCGAGTCCAGTCCGATCACGCGCTTGATGTCCGCGATGATCGGCACGCTCCCGCCCTCGCGCAGATAAAGCGGCGCGCGTCCCCAGATTTCCGTGACCGCCGCATCCGCCGCGCGAAACGCCCGCGCGAGCACCGGCGACTGATTCGCCGGCGTGTTCGACCGTCCCGGCGGCACGACCACATACGGATCGCCTTTATGCTGGTCGACAAACTCCACTTTCACGCCCTTCGGCGCGCGCGCGCGAATCGTGTCCATCACGAGTTTTTTTATTTTATCCGGCTCCTGATTCGGCACGAGCCGGCAGCTGATTTTCGCGAACGCCTTGCTCGGGATCACCGTCTTCGTGCCCTCTCCCTGATAGCCGCCGCCGATGCCGTTGAACTCCAGCGTGGGTTGAAACCGCAGCGCCTCAAATGGTGAAAAGCCGGGCGTCGTGTAGAACGTGTCGATCCCGAGAAACTCCGCGTAACTTTTCTCGTCCGCGCCGAGCTTTTTCAACTCGTCCCGCTCCCACGGATGCACGTCGAGCACGGCATCATAAAAGCCCGGCACGTTCACGCGTCCGTCGGGCGTGTGCAACGTCGCGATGATTTCCGCGAGCGCCTGGATCGGATTCAGCAGCACGCCGCCGTGCAACCCCGAGTGCAGGTCGCCCTTCGCGCCGGTCACCTGCACGTCGAACAACGCCAAACCGCGCAATCCGCACGTGAGCACGACTTGCTGTTCATTCGGCAATGCGGTGTCCGACAGATAAACAAAATCCGCCGTGCTCAGCCGCTCGCGATATGCCTCCAGAAATTTTGGGAAACTCGGGCTGCCCATCTCCTCCTCGCCCTCGACGAGAAACGTGATCCGCAGCGGCAGCTTCGGATTGGCCTCCAACAACCGCGCTACCGCCGTGATGTTTGTCATCAACGGCCCCTTGTTGTCGGCCGCACCACGCCCGTAGATGCGGTTGCCTCGAATCTCCGGCTCAAACGCGGGTGTCGTCCACAGGTTCAGCGGGTCCGCCGGCTGCACGTCGTAGTGCCCATAGATCACCACGTGCGGCCAGCTCGTCTCGCCGCCGCGCGTGGCAAGAATGATCGGATGCAGCGCGGTCGGCACGACTTCGACGACGAACCCCATTCCACCCAGCAGGCTTGAGACGAATTCCTGCGCTCCACTCATGCCCCCGCGAAACCGCGAGTCGGCCGAGACCGAGGGATGACGGATGAATTCCTTGAGCTTTTCAACGGGGTCAAACATGCGCCCACCGTGGCCCAAAACTATTCCGCGCGCCAATCGGAAAACGTGTTCCCGGCCCGAACGTTCACTTGCCGCCGCGATTCGCTTCGTAGATCGGGATCACCTGCGGCAGCTCCGCCTCCAGCGCCGCGATCCGGCGCTCATCCGAGGGATGGGTCGATAGAAATTCCGGCGGTTTGTTGCCGGCCTTCGCGCTCGCGGCGTCCATCTTTTTCCAGAACGCGATCGCCGCCCGCGGATCGTAGCCGGCCTTGGCCGAGTAGCGCAGCCCAACGAAATCGGCTTCGCTCTCATTCGAGCGGGAAAATTTCAGCATCACCACGTTGGCTCCTCCGCCGTAAACCTGCAGGAAGAGATCCCGATACTGGCTGTTCTTCGAGGTCGCATCGAGGATTGCTCCGGCACCCTGCACGATCGCCGCCTGGCTCATCCGCTCCGCGCCGTGGCGTGAGGTCACGTGCGCGATCTCGTGGCCCATCACGAATGCGAGTTCATCGTCCGAAGTCGCCAGCTTGAGGAGGCCGGTGTAAACCGCGACTTTTCCGCCTGGCAGCGCGTAGGCGTTGATCGTCTCGGGCGCATCAAATACGACAAATTCCCACTGGGCGCCGGGCAAATTCGATCCGACCGCATCCGCGATGCGCCTGCCGATTCTTTGGACGCGGGCGTTGGCGGCGGCATCGGTCGAAACTTTTTCCTTCGCCTTCGCCTCTGCAAATGCCTGCGCGCCCATCTGCACATCGTCACCCAGCGGCAGGATGAAGGACTGGCGCCCCGTTTCAGGAACGGTGTAACAACCGCCGCACATCAAGGCGGCCGCGAGTGAAAGAAGCAGCATGGGACGAATTTTCATTGAGGTGCTGACACAGACACCACGACACCCCGGAGGTTCGGGTGCAGCGAAACGAATTCCCCGGCAGCATTTCCACTCAAAATACGCTTCCCCCCGTTTGTTCGCATGTGTTCGCTTCACCGTCATGCGGCAAGATCTCGCGGACGGTGCGCTCTGGTATGGCGTCTTTGTTTTCTCCACCGTCGGACACGAAGCGGCCCACGCCTGGACCGCTCACCGACTCGGCGACAGCACCGCGCAGCGAGGCGGGCAGGTTTCCCTCAACCCTTGGCCGCACATCCGGCGTGAACCGTTTGGCATGGTCGTCATCCCACTCCTGTCGTGGTTTCTCGGCGGCTGGTTGATCGGCTGGGCCAGCGCGCCCTACGATCCCGAGTGGGCGCGCACCTACCCTCGTCGCGCCGCGCTCATGGCGCTCGCCGGCCCCGCCGCCAATTTTCTTCTCGTCATCGCCGCCGGTCTCCTCCTCCGGCTCGGCTTGGAGTGGGGATTTTTTCAAGGGCCCTTCTCGCTCACGAGCAGCCAGCTCGTGCTCTCCTCCTCCGGCGCGGGGGCCGCGCTCGCGGCCAAAACCCTGAGCGTGATCTTCTCGCTCAATCTCCTGCTCGGCGTCTTCAATCTCCTGCCCCTGCCTCCGCTCGATGGTTCCAGCCTGCCGCTTTTCGTCCTGCCGGCGCGCGCCGCGCGCGGTTACCTTGACGCGCTAAGTTCACCCGCCGTTCGCCTGATCGGTCTCGTGCTCGTCTCGCGCGGTTTCGGTGCATTTTTTCCGACTATCCTCCGCACCGTCGCCGAGCTGCTCTACTGCTAAATATTCCCCCCATGAAACTAACCCGCCTCCTCACCCTCGCCTGCTTCGCCGTCGCCACCTTACACGCCGCCGATCCCGCGCCGCCGGATCCCGCGGCACGCCTTGCCGCCGTCAAAAAACTCGCCGACTCGCTCAAATACCAAACTGGTGAAATCACGCTGCGCGATGGTGTCGCTAAAATTTCCCTGCCCCCCGGCTATCGTTACCTCAACCCCGCCGACGCCTCGACCGTCCTCCACAAAATCTGGGGCAACCCCGGCAGCTCCGGCAGCCTTGGTCTTCTCGTTCCCGCCGCATTCGATCCGCTCGTCGAGGGCGAGTGGGCCGTGGTCATTTCCTTCGAGGAAGACGGCTACGTCAAAGATGACGACGCCTCGACCATCAAATACGACAAGCTCCTCGCCGAGATGAAGGAAAGCGTGGGCGAGGCCAGCAAAGAGCGCGTCAAGCAGGGCTACT
>JANYBX010000465.1 GCA_025360615.1 Opitutia bacterium | reverse complement strand
TTTCCACTGCGGATAATAGGCAAACGTCGTCACCGCGCTCACGTCATGACCCCGCCCCGCCAGATAATCGCACAGCTCGCGGTTAAACGGCGCGATCCCTGTGACCTCCGGCGCGTAGTTGATCCCCCACAGAATAATTCTCATGGCCGCAATCAAACCCCGCCCCGCCCGCTCCCACCCCTAATCGTGCTCATCCTCATACTCGTGCTCCTACTCGTCCGCCACCCCCCTCTAAAAACGAAAACGCCGCGTGTGTTCATGGTTTGGAAAAAACCGCGCCAGACCACGCTCGCACGGCGGCGGCACGCTGGGCACCACCCGGCCTTTTGTCGATCCCGCGAGCGAAAATACCCTCCGATTTGTGACACGGTGCGCCCTTGTGCTCACCGCGCCTCCCCGGTTTCGTGACACCCCCGCATGACCAACATCCGCGATTTCGCCGCCGCCAAGGCTGCCCGACGCCCCCTCGTCGTCGTCACCGCCTACGACGCCTCGACCGCGCAACTCCTCGCGGATTCCCCCGTGGACTGCCTGCTCGTCGGCGACAGCGCCATGATGGTCATCCACGGCGAACGCGACACCCTCGGCGCCACCACCGAGCTCATGGCCCTCCACACCCGCGCCGTCGCCCGCGGCGCCCCGCACAAGTTCATCGTCGCCGATCTCCCGTTTCTCGCCGCGCGCAAAGGCGTCAACCACGCCCTCGACTCCGCCGCGCAACTCCTTCGCGCCGGCGCCCATGCCGTGAAAATCGAAGGCATCCGCGGCCAGGCCGACATCATCCACCACCTCGTCGAGAGCGGCATCCCCGTCATGGGCCACCTCGGGCTCACGCCCCAGTCCGTCCACGCCCTCGGCGGCTACATCGTCCAAGGCCGCGACTCCGCCGCCGCCGCCCAGATGCGCGAAGACGCCGCCGCCCTCGTCACCGCCGGCGCGTTCGCCCTCGTCCTCGAATGCGTCCCCGCGACTCTCGCCCGCGAGATCACCGCCGCGCTTCCCATCCCCACCATCGGCATCGGCGCCGGCCCCGGTTGCGACGGGCAGGTGCTCGTCCTCCACGATCTCCTCGGCCTCAATCCCGAGTTCAAACCCCGCTTCGTCCGCCGTTTCGCCGACGGCGCGAGCCTCGTTCAAACCGGCGTCGCCAAATTCGCCGCCGCCGTCCGCGCGGGGAAATTCCCCTCCGCCAAGGAAAGTTTCTGAGCCCATGCCGCGCGTCATTCACACCGTCGCCGAATGGCGCGCCCTCCGCGCCAGCCATCGCGCCGCCGGCCTCACCGTCGGCTTCGTGCCCACGATGGGCGCGCTCCACGCCGGCCACGCCTCGCTCTTCCACGCCGCCCGCCGCGACTGCGCCGTCGTGCTTGCCTCCGTCTTCGTCAACCCCACGCAATTCGACGAGCCCCACGATTTCGAAAAATATCCCCGCACGCTCGCGAGCGACACCGCGCTCATGGGCGATGCCGGCGTCGATGTCATCTTCGCCCCCAGCGTCGCCGAGATGTATCCCAACGGCACCCGCTACACCGTCACCGAAAGCGAACTCAGCCGCGAACTCTGCGGCGCCCACCGCCCCGGCCATTTTTCCGGGATGCTCACCGTCGTTTTGAAACTCCTCCAGATGGCCGACGCCGACCGCGCCTACTTCGGCGAAAAAGATTACCAACAGCTCGAGCTCGTGCGCGGCCTAGGCACCGCGTTTTTTCTCCCCACCGAGATCGTCGGCTGTCCCACCATTCGCGATCCCGACGGCCTCGCGCTCAGCTCGCGCAACGCCCGCCTCTCCTCCACCGAACGCGCACTCGCCCCCCAGTTTCACCACGCCCTCGTCACCGCGCCCACTCCCGACGACGCCCGCGCCCAACTCGCCGCCGCCGGTTTCGCCGTGGACTACATCGAGGATCGCCCCCACCGCCGCATCGGCGCCGTGCGTCTCGGTCCCACCCGTCTCATCGACAATGTCCCGCGGTAACATCCTCTTTCTCCTCAGCGGCTCCATCGCCTGCTACAAGGCTTGCACGGCCATTTCCCGGCTCACCCAAGCCGGCCTCACCGTGCAAACCGTCGCCACCCCCGCCGCCCTGCGCTTCGTCGGTGCCGCCACCCTCGAAGGCCTGAGCGGCCGCCCCGTTTTCACCGACGTGTTTGAAACCGGCCGCGCCCTCGACCACATCGCCCTCGCCCGCCAGGCCGACCTCGCGCTCCTCTGCCCCGCCACCGCCAACACCGTCAACCGCCTCGCCGCCGGCCTCGCCGACGATCCCGTGGGCGCGCTCTTTCTCGCGTGGGAATTAAAAACGAAACCGTGGTGGATCGCCCCCGCCATGAACGCCCACATGTGGACCCACCCCGCCACCGCCGCCTCGCTCGAAAAACTCCGCGCCTGGGGCGTGCGCGTGCTCGACCCTATCGACGGCCCCCACGCCTGCGGCGAAACCGGCCCCGGCCGCCTCGCCGAGCCCGAGCACATCGCCGCCGAGGTGCTCGCCGCCCTCGCGAAAAAATGAACATCCTCATCACCGCCGGCGCCACCCGCGAGCCGATCGACGCCGTGCGCTACCTCTCGAATGTGAGCACCGGCTCGACCGGAGCCGCGCTCGCCGATGCGCTCCACGCGCTCGGCCACACCGTCACGCTCCTCCGTGGCGAAGGCTCAGCCACGCCCGACCACGCGTGCGAACTGGAAACATTTTCCTCCGCCGTGAACCTTTGGTCCCTCCTCGAACGCCGCCTCAGCGCAAATACCTTCGACGTCGTCATCATGACCGCTGCCGTCTCCGACTACCGGCCCGAGACCGCGCACGCCGGAAAAATCTCCTCCGACGCCGCGCAACTCTCACTCACCCTCGTGCGCACCCCGAAGATCCTGCCCCAGCTGAAGGATTTCTCCCTGCGCCGCATCACCGTCATCGGTTTCAAACTCACCGTCGGTGCCGACGCCGCCGCCCGACGCGATGCCGTCGCTGCGCAATTCGCCGCTGGCGGCGTCGACCACGTCGTCCAAAACGATCTCGTCGAAATCCGCGCCGCCAAAATCCATCCCTTCCGCCTCTTCCGCGCTGCCGACGACGCCCCCGAAGAAATCGCCGGCACCACCGCCCTCGCCGAACGCCTGCTCAGGCTCTGATAAGATCCGTGCGCCTGCTCGTCCTCAGTATCGGCAACACCTCGCTCTTCGGCGGCATCTTCGTCGGCGAAAAACTCGGTGCGACGTTCCGCGTGCTCACCAACAAACTCCCTCCCGCGCGCGGCCCCATCCACCACGCCGCGCTCTGCTCCGTCGTCCCCGATCTCACTCCCTCGATCACCCGCGCCCTAAAAAAACACCACGGCCTCAAGCCCCACCTTCTCACCGCCGATTCGCCGCACGGCCTGAAAATCGCCTACGAAAACCCGCACGCCCTCGGCACCGACCGCCTCGCCGCCGCCCTCGGCGCGCGCGCGTTATTCCCCCGCCGCCACGTGATCGTCGTCGATTGCGGCACCGCCACGACCGTGACCGCCCTCCATCGCAACGGCCTCCTCCTCGGCGGCGCGATTCTCCCCGGCCTCTCCCTCTGGCCCGAAATGCTCGCGACCCGCACCGCCCAACTCCCCCGCGTCGCCCTCTCCCGGCCGCCCACCGCCCTCGGCCGCTCGCCGGAAACCGCCCTCGCAGCCGGAATTTTTCACGGCCACGCCGGCGCGATTCGCGAGGTCGTCGCCCGCGTGCGCGCCGAGGCTTTTGGCCGGGCGTCCGTGCTCGTCGTCGGCACCGGCGGCCACGCGCCGCAGTTCGCCGGGGAGAAACTGTTCGACGCGCTCGAGCCCGCGCTGGTTTTGCATGGCTTGCGCGCATTTGCCCGCCAAGCGTGGCGCGTTTAACTGCTCTCCTATATGATCGCCACCGACGACCTCATCGAAGTCGAAACCGAACGCCTCCTGCGCTCGCTCATGCACGTCGAGTGCGACCCGCACGGCCGCAAGTGGAACTACGAAACCTGCCGCCAAATCGCGCCGCTCACCCTCGAAATCAACCGCCTCAAAAAAGAAAAGGGCGCCGTCATCCTCGCGCACTCCTACGTCGAGCCCGAGATCATCTACGGCGTCGCCGACTACCGCGGCGACTCCTACTACCTGAGTCTCATGGCCCGCGATGCGCGCGCGAAAATCATCCTCTTCGCCGGCGTCGTTTTCATGGCCGAGACCGCGAAAATCCTCTCGCCCGACGCCACCGTCATCGTCCCCGACCGCGGCTCCGGCTGCTCCCTCGCCGACTCGATCGACGGCGACGGCGTGAGAAAATTAAAAACCCTCTACCCCGACGCCACCGTCGTCTGCTACATCAACAGCACCGCCGACGTGAAAGCCGAGAGCGATGTCTGCGTGACCTCGGGCAACGTCTACGACATCGTCGCCAATCTCCCCGCGCGCCGCATCGTCTTCGTGCCCGATCGCTTGATGGCGCAAAACGTCCGCAGCGAACTCCAGCGCCGCGGCGTCGCCAAGGAAATCATCTCCTCCGACGGCACCTGCCTCGTCCATGATGAGTTTACCGTCGGGCAAATCGCCGCCGCCCGCGCTCAGTTTCCCGGCCTGAAAGTCGTCGCCCACCCCGAATGCACCGCGGAAGTCGCCACCGCCGCGGACTTCGTCGGCAGCACCGGCGCGATGATGAAGTATGTGAAATCCACGGACGCGCCCTATTTCCTGATGCTCACCGAGTGCGGCCTCGTTGGCCGGCTGGAAGTCGAGTCCCCCGAGAAACGTTTCATCGGCGGCTGCCGACTCTGTCCCTACATGAAGCTCAACTCGCTTGAAAAAATCCGCGACGCCCTCCTCGCCCCGCGCGCCGAGCAAATCGTGACCCTCGACGAACCCCTCCGCCTCCGCGCCCTCCGCTGCATCGAGCGCATGTTCGAACTCACCCCCGCCGCCTCCTGAACCCAAATCCCGTTTGTAATATAATACGTTACAAACGGGATTTTCTCCTTCGCTCCCCTTCCATGATCACTCCCCGCACCGATCACCTCATCGACCTCGCACTCGACGAAGACGCCGGCCTCGGCGATGTCACGAGCCGCGCGATTTTCCCCGCGCGCCACACCTCGCGAGCCTTCATCGAGGCCCGGCAGGAACTCACGATCTGCGGCCTCGACGTCGCCGCCCGCGTGTTTGCCCGCGTCGATCCGGCGCTGAAGGTGAAACTCACCGCACACGACGGCGACCGCGTCAAAAAAGGCGGCAAGGTGCTCACCGTCGTCGGCCCGACCGCCGCGCTGCTCACCGCCGAGCGCACGGCGCTGAATTTCATCCAGCGCCTCTCGGGTGTCGCCACGCTCTCGCGCAAATTCGCCGACGCTGTCGCTGGCACCGGCGTGCGCGTCGTCGACACGCGCAAGACCACGCCGGGCTGGCGCGCGCTCGAAAAATACGCCGTGCGCTGCGGCGGCTGCGTGAACCACCGCTCGTCACTCGGTGAGCACGTGCTCATCAAAGACAACCACATCGCCGCCGCCGGCTCGCTCACGAAAGCCGTGAAACTCGCCCGCGCCGCCGCGCCGCACTCCGCCAAAATCGAAGTCGAGGCGACGACGCTCGCCGAAGTGAAGGAAGCCATCCGCGCCGGCGCCGGGGTGATTCTCCTCGATAACATGTCCCCTGCGACCATCCGCGCCGCCGTCGCCCTCATCGCCGGCGCGGCCGTGGTGGAAGTTTCCGGCGGCGTGCGTTTCGAGACGCTGCGCGACTACGCGTTGCCCGGCGTGGACGTGATCAGCGTGGGCGCGCTCACGCACTCGGCTCCCGCCGCGGACTTGAGCCTCACCGTGCTGCCCTCGCGCCGTTGACTCGCCAAATCCCTCCGCCCAGTTTCCGTTTTCGATGAAAGCTGCCACCGCGAAATCCCCGCAACGCCCCCGGCCCAAGGCGCGGAAAAAAGCCGCCGCCAAATCGTGGACCCCGCCGGATTTCAAGCAGTGGCTGAAGGAAGATTTTGACGGCAAGATCAAGCCCTACAGTTACGTCGATTTCCTCGAGCGGTGAGCGCCTATGCCGATACCTCGTTCCTGCTCTCGCTGATCGGCCAAGATCGAAACACGCCCCTTGCCCAGGCCCGAATCGGCAGCTTGGGCCATGCACCGGAGATGCCTTGGACAGTGTTTGGCGCGCTTGAGTTCAACAACGCGGCTCGCGCCTTGGTGTTTCAGCAAAAGCTGGATTCCGCTGGCTTGACGAGCATCGAGACCCGCCTGCGGCTTTGTCAGCGACTCGGTATCCTGCGCGGGGAAACTTTGTCGGCCGACCCGCACTACCGGGAAGCGGAGATGATCTCGGCCGCGCACACGACCCGACTGGGAACGCGCACCCTGGACCTCCTCCATGTGTCGGCGGCGCGCGTGCTGAAAGCGACCAGTTTTCTCACGTTTGATCTTCGCCAAGCGGATCTCGCCCGGGTGGTCGGCTTGCGAGTCGTGCCATGATAAAAAATCCCGCGATGAAAACCCTCCGCACCGACTGTCTCGTCATTGGCGCCGGGCTGGCCGGCTCGGCTTACGCGCTCCAAGCGGCGAAGCTCGGGCTTTCGGTGGAACTCCTCTCCCTCTCCGATCCGCTCGTCGCCAACAGCGACTGGGCGCAGGGCGGCATCATTTACGAGACCGCCGCCGATCCCGCCTCGCTCGGACGCGACATCCAAGAGGCCAGCGATCACACCTCCAATCCCGCCGCCGTGGAGCAGATTCTCCGCGAAGGCCCGATCGCGGTGAAGGAACTTCTCCTCGACGAATTGCACGTCGGTTTCGATCGCGACGCCGCGGGCGCGCTCGAGTTCACGCGCGAGGGCGGCCACAGCGAGAAGCGCATCATCTTCGCGAAGGATGCCACCGGCCATGCCATCCTCGAAGCCGTCGCGCAGCGCGTCGACGCCACGCGCGGCATCACGCGCCGCTCCGGCTGGGTCGCGATCGATCTCCTCACACTCTCGCACAACTCGACCGACGCGGCGGACAAATACGAACCACTCACCTGCTTCGGTGCCTACGTGCTCGATACGACCACGGGGGAAACGGTCGCCATCGTCGCCAAAAAAACCGTGCTCGCCACCGGCGGCCTCGGGCAGATTTTCCTGCACTCGACCAACCAGCCCGGCAGCGTCGGACACGGCGTGGCGATGGCGTATCGCGTGGGCGCGCGCCTGATCGATCTCGAATACGTGCAGTTTCACCCGACGGTGTTCGCGAAGAAAAACGCCCCGCGCTTCCTCGTCACCGAGGCGCTCCGCGGCGAGGGCGGCGTGCTCGTGAATGCGCGCGGCGAGCGTTTCATGGATGCCGTGCATCCGCGCGGCTCGCTCGCGCCACGCGATGTGGTCGCTCGCGCCGTGAAGCAGGAACTGGCCGCGAGCGGCGAGGCGTGCGTCTTCCTCGATCTCACGGCGATGAAGCCGGAGTTCATCCGCGAACGTTTCCCGAACATCTACGAGCGCTGCCTGCACCACGGCGTGGACATCGCGCGCGAGCCGATCCCCGTCGTGCCGGCGGCGCATTTCGCCTGCGGCGGCGTGCATACGGATCTGCAGGGCCGCACCAATATCCGGCACTTGAATGCCATCGGCGAAACGGGCTGCACCGGCCTACACGGCGCGAACCGGCTCGCGAGCACCTCGCTGCTGGAATGCCTCACGAGCGCCAAGTTCACGGCGATGGCGGACGCGGCCGACATTGCGCGCGAAAAATTTCACCTGCCGGAACCCCGCGCCTGGGAAAGCCCAACCCGCGAGGCCGACCCGGTGCTGGTGCGGCAGGATATTCAGCAAATCCAAACGACGATGTGGAACTATGCCGGCGTGGTCCGCTCGCCGAAGCGGCTGACGCGCGCGCGCCGCATTCTGCTGGAGTTGCGCGAGGAGATTCAGAGTTTTTATCGCGGCTGCCGCCTCACCCGCGAGCTGATCGAGCTGCGCAACGCCGTGCAGACCGCGCTGCTCGTCGTCCACGCCGCCACACTCAATCCGCGCAGCAAGGGCTGCCACTACGTCACGCCCGACGCGGATTGAGTCGGGCTGTTTTTGGTTTCTTCCGAACTGGAGGCGGGGTGCCCTCACCCCGCTTTCGCTTGGCTCAATTGTAGGACCGACCGCCGGCCGGTTTCCGGAGCCCGACCAGCGGTCGGGCCTACAGTGGCGACGCCGAAGCGGGGTGAGGGCACCCCGCCTCCAGTTCGGAAATCCTATTTCCGCCCTATTTCTTCGGCTCGACAGGCGTGGGGCTCGGCGTGGCGGGCACGGCCGGAGCCACGGCCACCACCGGCGCGGGCTCCCAGAAATAATGGCCGCGCTTGTGCTGATCCCAGCGAATCCAGATCGCCGCACCCGCCACCGCGAGCAGCACCAAGAGGAAAATGGTGCGGCGTTTTTGCGCAGCGGCTTCCTTATCCTCGTAGGGATCTTCGAGCGAGCGCTGCGAGCCGGGCGGCAGCACCGCCAGCGAGGTGAGCGCCCTGCCGAAGGGGATGTTGATTTTCACACGGCCGTTGATCGCCCAGCCGTTGCCTTCGAGAATCGGGCCGAGCGTGCGCTGGCGCAGCTTGATCCCCGCGATAATCATCGAGGGCGCGGAGATGACCAGCATCAGCCCGACCAACACGAGCGGGTATTGCCAGAACTCGAGTTTGAACACGTAGCCCAAGATCAGCGTGATCGCCGTTATCGCGCCGGAGATCGCCACGCCAATGGCGGCGACTGCGCCCACATCGACTTTTTTCGCTGGCTCCACGGGTTTAGCCTGGTCGGCGTTGGCGGTTTTTTCCGCGGCGGCGGAGAGCTTGCCAGCGGACTCCGCCTCGGCGGCGGCGGCGCGTTTCGCCACCTGCTCCTCGATCATGCGGACGAACTTTTTATACGGCGACCAGAACGCCTGGCGGATGCTGATGGGATTATCGACGATGCTGGTGATCGTCGCGTCCCAATCGAGCCCCGCGCGGTCGTAAAAGAGGCCGTTGCGGCCGACGAAGAGGTAATCGCTGTCGCCTTGAGTGAAGCAGGCGGCGATCTTCATCACGGCCCCACCGGCGCGTTTGCAGTCGAGGTAAACGATGTAGGCCTTGCTCATCGCGGCGAGCGGGCTGGCGCCATCCACGCGGATGCAGAGTTCGGTGCTGCGGCTGTCGAGGTAGAGCGTCCCGGCTTGGAAAGTGGCCCAGCGGTCGCGCGAATAAAAGTCGGCGAAGTTAACAAAGTTGTGGAGCAGCGTGCGGAGGTCGCGGTGGTAACGGGCGAGGCGCTCGACGTCGCTGATGGCCTTGAACTCGGGGGCGAGTTTCGCGTCGGCGGCGATGAGGACATTGAGCGCGTCGCGGCTCGTGCCGCCGAGGATTTCCTTGGCGCGGGCGAGACCGAGTTTCTCGACGGTCAAACCGACTTTGCCGCCGAGCCACGTCTCGTAGGCGGCGAACTTGGCGTTAAGTGCGGCCCATTCGGCGGCGGTCAGGGAAGTCTTTCCCGCGCCAAGCACCGGCGTGACGACCGCGGCGTGCAGCGTGGCGAGCGCGGCGGCCCAGGCGGGGTTGACGCCGGCGAGAAGCGGCAGCGGCGCATCGGCGATGATGCGGGCGAGCGGAAACCCGGCGACTTCGGCGGCGGTGATCGTCAGGTCCTTCGCGGCAATGGCGAGGTATTCGGTTTCGCTGCGGTTGAGCGCGGCGAGGGCGCGCGCGTCGAAGGCCGCGAGCCGGGCGCGCGCGAAATAATCTTCGACCTTGGCGCGGACCGCTTTCAACGCCACGCAGGCGGCGTCGGTGGCGCTGCCGAGGATGGCGATGTCTTTTCCGGCGCTTTGCTCGACCCAGACGACGTAGGCGATGAGTTCAGCAAAAAATTTCTCGATCTGCGCGGCCGTGACGCCGATCGCGCCGCTGAGGTCGGGCGTGCCGCCGATGGTGGCGACGATTTCCTTGATGAGCGTCTGCGTCGCAGGATCCTCGGTGGCCTCGGGCGGGATGACGCCGTCGCCGTTGAGCGCCGAGGCGGCGAAGATTTTCGCCGTGTCCGCCGCATCGGCGACGGGGAGCGCCGTGGCGGTTTTCTGGCCGAGGTTGGCGAGAATTTGTTTGGTGGAGGCGAGGAGGATTTTGCCGTCGGGCGTCGAATCCTTGATGGCATCGAGCGGCAGCGCCTCGGCGCCAGACAGAAGGATGGCAGGGTCTTTGAGGCGGGCGGCGGCCCAGTTGATGGCGGCGATCAGCTCCGGGACGCGCACGCGGCCGTCGTGGTCGGTGTCGATGAGGGCCAGGGTTTTTTCGTCGAGTTCGAGGCCTTTGACAGGGCAACTCAGGGCGACCCAGAGTTTTTGGTCGAGCTGGTCGAGCGCGAGGAGATCGGCGGCGGTGGTGAGCGAGACCTGATCGAGACCACCGGTGCGAAAAAATTTCCAAGAATGCGGGGAAGAGCTCATGTTTCTAAGGATGGCAGCCCGCTACCGTGAAATCCCGGGAAAGATTGGCAACTCCCGAGACATGACGCCAGAAATCAGCTCTCCGGCACGTGCGACGCCGCCGCCACTTTCGTCGTGACGTTTATCAGCCCTCCGCGTCTTGCGCCCGCGCCCCTTCCCCATGGTCAAGTCCCCGGCTAATTTCCTGTGCGTCTGCGGCATCTTGGTTTCCGTCCTCTCGGCGAGTGCCGCCACTGCGCCCGCTGAGACGCCGGCCCTCGCCAGCTTCCACGCCACGGTCCAGCCCCTCCTCATCGAGTATTGTTACGATTGCCACGGCGAGGGCGCGCACAAGGGCAAGGTCGCCTTCGACGGGTTCAAGTCCGATGCGGACTTGGTCGCGCAAACCCGGCTCTGGTTCTCCGCGTTGAAAAACGTCCGTGCCGGCCTCATGCCGCCCTCCGACGAGCCGCGCCCTTCGACCGAGGAGGTCAAACGCCTCGAACAGTGGATCAAAACCCAGGCCTTCGGCATCGATCCCGCGCAGCCCGATCCCGGCCGCGTGACGGTGCGGCGGCTCAACCGCGTCGAGTATCGCAACACCATCCGCGACCTCATGGGCATTGATTTCAACAGCGAGGTGGAGTTCCCGCCCGATGATACCGGCCACGGTTTCGACAACCTCGGCGAAGTGCTGACCGTGTCGCCCCTCCTCCTCGAAAAATACCTCCAGGCCGCCGAGGAAGTCGTGGACAAAGCCGTGCCCCGCGTCGCCCGCGTGCCCGCGAAACGCGTCGCGACCAGCCGGGATTTTCGCCGGGAACCCCCGGCCCGCGAAGCCGTCGCCGGCGAAACCGCGAATGCCGGCGACGACGCTCCCCCCGATCGCGAAAAGCGCCGCGACCTAAACGTCCGCCGCGGCGGCAAGACCTCCCACACGTTTTCGATCACGCAGCCCGGCACCTACCAGCTCGCGCTCGACGCCAACATCCGCAGCACCTTCGATTTCGACACCGGCCGCGCCACGCTCGTGATCTCCCTCGACGGTCAGGAACGGCAACGGCGGGAAATCGTCTGGGGCGCCACCCCCGTGCGCTTCGACAGCCAGCAGCTTTGGGCGGCCGGGCCACACGAGCTGACGGTGGAACTGCAGCCGTTGCCGCCCCTCGCCCCGAATCCCCCGGACTTCGAACCGCCGCCAAAACTTCTGGCCGACAACGAGCCAAAACCCGCCGCCACACCCGGTGGCTTGCCACCGAATTTCCGCCGCCCCCCGGCCGAACGCTCGGTCGACCTGCGAATCGTCTCCGCGGAATTACTCGGCCCGATGGACGAGAAATAC
Source organism: Opitutia bacterium (assembly GCA_025360615.1). Lineage (GTDB taxonomy): Bacteria > Verrucomicrobiota > Verrucomicrobiia > Opitutales > Opitutaceae > Tous-C4FEB. Next base: position 11,856 of record JANYBX010000465.1, on the reverse strand, counting down.
TGGGTGCCGCCCGAAAACTACCCCCGCTTCTTCCCCGGCGAAACCCCGCCCGACACCGCCGCGCGCGACGCTTACGCGCAAAAAATCCTCCGCGCTTTCGCCACGCGCGCTTTTCGCCGGCCGGTCGACGACGCGAAGGTCGCGCAACTCCTCGCCATCGCCCGCGACGTTTACACCGCCCCCGGCGCGCGTTTCGAGGATGGCATCGCGCGCGCGATGATGGGCGTGCTCGCCTCGCCGCGCTTTCTCTTTCGCATCGAGCCGCCCGACGACGGCGAAACCACCGCCCGTTTCCCCGCCGTGGACGAATACGCGCTCGCCTCGCGGCTCTCCTATTTCCTGTGGTCGAGCATGCCCGACGAAGAACTCTTCGGTCTGGCGGCCCGCGGCGAACTCCGCCGACAGCTCCCTGCGCAGGTCACCCGGATGCTCAAGGATTCAAAAACGCAGGCCTTCGTGAAAAATTTTCCCGGCCAGTGGCTCCAAGCCCGCGACATCGAGACCGTGCCCATCAACGCCCGCGCCGTCCTCGGCCTCGGCGACGCCCGCGGCAACCGCGCGAACCGCGCCGACCTCGACGGCCCCATGCGCAAGGCCATGCGCTCCGAGACCGAAATGGTCTTCGACTACGTCCTGCGCGAAGACCGGAGCGTCCTCGAATTCATCGACGCCGACTATTCGTTTCTCAACGCCAAGCTCGCCTCGCACTACGGCATCACCGGCGTCGAGGGCGACACGCTGCACCGCGTCACGCTGCCCGCCGGCAGTCCGCGCGGCGGCTTTCTCACCCAGGGCACCATCCTTGCCGTCACCTCCAATCCCACGCGCACCTCGCCCGTGAAGCGCGGCCTCTTCGTCCTCGAAAATATCCTCGGCACGCCCCCGCCCCCGCCCCCGCCCGACATCCCCGCCCTCGAGGAATCCCAAAAAAACGCCGGCGGTCGCGAGCTCACGTTGCGCGAGGCGCTCGCCGCCCACCGCGGCAACGCCCTCTGCAGCTCGTGTCACGCGCGCATGGACCCGCTCGGGTTCGCCTTGGAAAATTTCAACGCCATGGGCAACTGGCGCGATCTCGATGCGAAACAGCCCATCGATCCCTCCGGTAAACTCATCACCGGCGAAGCCTTCGCCGACATCCGCGAACTCAAGCGCCTCCTCACCCACGAGCGCCGTCTCGACTACTACCGCTGCCTCGCGGAAAAAATGCTCACCTACGCCCTCGGCCGCAGCCTCGAATACTACGACGTGCATACCGTGGACCAGCTCGTCTCCCGGCTCGATCACGAGCAGGGCCGTTTCTCCGCCCTGCTTACCGGCATCATCGAATCCGCCCCGTTTCAGAAACAGCGCCGTCCCGCCGCCGAAAAGGTCGGGCGGATTATCCCTGATCCCCCGTCTGGAAATCTCTCCGCGCTCCACGCCGCGCATTAGGATCACGCGTCCTCGCTCGAAAAAAATCCCCCTCGCCCAACCATGAAAACTCCCCCGCCCCCCGACCTCCGACTCGCGCGCCACCTCGCCCTCAGCCGCCGGAATTTTCTGCGCGGCCTCGGCGTGTGCCTGGCGCTCCCCGTTTTCGAATCCTCCCTCGGCCCCGTCCTCCGCGCCGCCACCGCCGCCACCGCCGGTCCCCTCGGCGTCACCAGCACCGGCGCGCCGCTCCGCATGGCCTATGTCTACGTCCCCAACGGCGTCCACCAATCCTACTGGTGGCCCGCCGGCGAAGGCTCAGCCTTCGAGCTCGGCCGCACCATGCAGCCGCTTGCCGCGCTGAAAAACTCCCTCCAAGTCATCGGCGGCCTCGACCACAAAAACGCCGCCCCCGGCAACGACGGCGCCGGCGACCACGCCCGCGCCAACGCCACCTTCCTCACCGGCGCCCGCGCCCGCAAAACCGACAGCACCGACATCCAAGTCGGTGTCTCCGTCGATCAACTCGCCGCGCAACAGGTCGGCCACCTCACCCGTTTCTCCTCGCTCGAGCTCTCCTGCGACAACGTCCGCAAATCCGGCAGCTGTGACAGCGGCTACTCCTGCGCCTACCAATACAACCTCTCCTGGCGCTCGCCCACCACCCCGATGACTCCGGAGCCGAACCCCCGGCTCGTCTTCGAACGCCTCTTCGGCAGCGGCGCCCCCGGCGAACGCCAAAAAAATTTCGCCCTCCGCCAGCAGACGCAAAAATCCCTCCTCGATTTCGTCCTCGACGACACCCGCTCGCTCCAACGCCAGCTCGGTGCGAAGGACCGCGACAAGCTCGACGAGTATCTCACCGGCGTCCGCACCATCGAGCAGCGCATCCAGCGCACCGAGAGTTTCGGGAAACTCCCCGTCCCCGGCGCCGATGCGCCCACCGGCATCCCTACCGATTTCGGCGAGCACATGGACCTCATGTTCGACCTCCTCGCGATGGCGTTTCAAACCGACTCCACCCGCATCGCCACCCTCCTCCTCGCCAACGACGGCAGCAACCGCTCCTTCTCCGAGATCGGCATCCCCGAAGGCCACCACTACTGCTCGCACCACCGCAACAACCCCGAGCTTGTCGCCAAGATCGGCGAGATCGACCTGCACTACATGAAACGCTTCGCGCGTTTCCTCACCAAGCTCGAGCAGACGAAAGACGTGGATGGAAAATCCCTCCTCCACAATTCCATGATCGTCTACGGCTCCGGCAACGCCGACGGCAACAAGCATACGCACGACAACCTCCCCGTGATTCTCGCCGGCGCCGGCGGCGGCACGCTCACGCCCGGCCGCTACAAAACCTACAGCTCGCAACCCATGTCGAATTTGTTTCTCAGCCTCAATGACCGCCTCGGCGTCCGCGGCCTCGACCGCATCGGCGACTCTAGCGGCCGCCTGCAGGCCGTCTAAAAAGGCACGGGCGGTTATCCCTAACCGCCCCGACCTTTTCCATGTTCCTCCCTCGCCCCTAAAATGCCCCCGCTCCTCCCCCGCCCCGCCACCTCGCTTTTTCTCCGGCTCCTCGCCCTCGGCATCGCCGCGTTCTCATCCCGTCTCCCCGCCGCCGAGCCCCCCATCGCTCCACGCGGCCCGGTCGTGTTGCTCTGGCCCAATGGCGCGCCCGGCTCCGAAGGAAAAACGGCCCCGGAAAAAATCGACGAAAAAACTGGCTACGTTTCCAACGTTCACCAGCCCTCCATCACCGTGTTTCTCCCGCCCGCGGGAAAATCCAGCGGCGCCGCCGTGCTCGTGATTCCCGGCGGCGGACACCGGTTTCTCTGCGTCGGTCACGAAGGCTACAACGTCGCCGAGTGGCTGACCGAACACGGCATCGCCGCCTTCGTCCTCAAGCACCGGCTCGCGCGCGAGGAAGGCTCCACCTACAAAATCGAAGTCGAATCCCTGGCCGACACCGAGCGCGCCATGCGCCTCATCCGGAGCCGCGCCGCCGAGTGGGGCGTCGATCCCGCGCGCGTCGGCGCGATGGGTTTTTCCGCTGGCGGCGAACTCGTGGCCCTCATCGGCATGAGACCCGGCGACGGCTCCCCGGACGCCGCCGACTCCATCGACCGCCTCAGCGCGCGCCCCGCGTTTCAAGCGATGATTTATCCCGGCCAGTCGGGGAAAATCATTCCCGACAAAAACTCGCCTCCGGCTTTTCTCGCCTGCGGTTTTAAGGATCGCACCGATATTTCCGAAGGACTCGCCGAGGTTTATCTGCGCTTCAAACGCGTCGGCGTGCCGGCGGAGCTGCACATTTTTTCTGACGCCGGCCACGGCTTCGGCCTCCGCGCCAGCACTCCGCCCCCCGCCGGCGACTGGCCGCTGCGCCTCCGTGAATGGATGACCGCGCGCGGTTTCCTGCCACGCTCTTAGAACCTGTCATCCCCTTTTGCGATTTGCCGCCGTCGCCCTTCCCTGAAGACCCGCCACCGGGGTTAAACGGCTGACCGCCCGCCCTGTTTGTTATTTCTATTCCCCTCGCCCGCGGCCAACCTGCGGCTCGATGAACGAAGCTGAAATCACGCCGCTCCTCCAGCGCATCGATCTAGGCGACCCGCACGCCGCCGACCAATTGCTCCCGCTCGTTTACGACGAGTTGCGCCGTCTCGCCGCCGCCAAGATGGCCCGCGAAGCCCCGGGCCAGACGCTGCAACCCACCGCGCTCGTCCACGAAGTCTGGCTCCGGCTCGGCGGCGACGGCCAGCCGCAGTGGGGCAACCGCGCCCATTTCTTCGCCGCCGCCGCCGAGGGCATGCGCCGCATCCTGATCGAAAACGCCCGCCGCAAACGCGCCGTCCGCCACGGCGGCGAATACGCCAAAATCAGCGCCGACTCCACTGGCTTCGACGTCGCCTCTCCGGCGAAGGACGACGACGAACTCCTCCTCCTCAACGAAGCCATCGACGGCCTCGCCGCGCACGACCCGCGCAAAGCCGAGCTCGTGAAACAAAAATATTTCGTCGGCCTCACGCTCGAGGAAGCGGCCGACGTGCTCGGCATCTCCCACCGCACCGCCAAGCGCGACTGGGCCTACGCCCGCGCCTGGCTCTTCAACGAAGTGAAACGCCTCCGGGGTTAACGCCTAAATTCAGCGACCCCTTTTCCCTACAAATTTTCGATCCCACGGAGCAGCCACCAAGCAAACAAAGACCGTTTTAACCGCTGATCCCCGCTGAGCTTCGCTCATAAATCCCGGAGCACCTACCCATTTCGCGCTTCGCCGATCAGGCGAAGCACGCACCCGTCATCCCCTCCTTTGATTTCTGAAAATCAGCGAAGATTAGCGGTTAAAAAACTCCGGGTTTTAGCACGCCTCGCCCGTAAATTCCCCGCCCTGATGGCCCTTTCTTCGGCGAAATTTCGCTCTGACGAGCGCCACGCCTCCACCCCGCCCGCTCCGCCACCGCCATGAACCGCGACGACGAAATCTTCGCCGATGCCCTCGATCTGCCCACCACCGGGCGCGTTGCGTTTCTCGAACGCAGTTGCGACGGCGATCCCGCCCTGCGCGCGCGCGTGGAGGCGCTCCTCGCCGGCCACGACGCCGCGGAAGATTTCCTCGAAGCCGCCCCAATCGACCGTCCCGCCCCGCGCGCGGAGGAAAAACCCGGCGATGTGATCGGCCGCTACACGTTGCTCCGCAAACTCGGCGACGGCGGCTGCGGCGTCGTCTACCTCGCCGAGCAAAAGGAACCCGTCCGCCGCCACGTCGCCCTCAAGGTCATCAAGCTCGGCATGGACACGAGCCACGTCATCGCCCGCTTCGAAGCCGAACGCCAGGCCCTCGCGATGATGAACCATCCCGACATCGCCCGCGTGTTCGACGCCGGCGCGACCGACTCCGGCCGGCCCTTCTTCGTGATGGAATTTGTCGACGGCCTGCCCATCGCCAAATTCTGCGACGAGCACCGCCTCCCCATCGCCGCGCGGCTCGAACTCTTCGCCCGCGTCTGCCTCGCCGTGCAGCACGCGCACCAAAAAGGCATCATCCACCGCGACCTCAAACCCTCCAACATCCTCGTCGCCCGCCACGACGGCACGCCCGCGCCCATGGTGATCGACTTCGGCATCGCCAAAGCCACCCAAGGCCGCCTCACCGAGCACACCCTCCTCACCGGCGTGGACCAGTTCATCGGCACGCCCGCCTACATGAGCCCCGAGCAAGCCGAGCAGCGCGACCTCGATATCGACACCCGCAGCGACGTCTACTCCCTCGGCGTCCTCCTCTACGAACTCCTCGCCGGCCGGCTGCCCTTCGACCCCCGGTCGCTCACGCAAACCGGCGTGGACGAAATCCGCCGCATCATCCGCGAAGTCGAGCCGCCCCGCCCCTCCACCCGCATCGACGCGCTCACCGCCGCCGACCGTGCCGCCCTCGCCCTCGCGCGCAGCACCGAGCCCGCGCAACTCACCTCCCTCCTCCGCGGCGATCTCAACTGGATCGTGATGCGCTGCCTCGAAAAAGACCGCGACCGCCGCTACGGCACCGCCCTCGAGCTCGCCGAGGATGTCCGCCGGCACCTGCGCAACGAACCCGTCTTCGCCCGCCCGCCGAGCACGCTCTACCGCACGCAAAAATTCATCGCGCGCAACCGCCTCGCCTGCGCCAGCGCCGCCGCCATCGCCGCCACGCTCGTCATCGGCACCGTCGTCAGCGTGCGCCAGGCCATCCGCGCCACCCGCGCCGAACATCTGGCCCAAGCCGAGCGCGACACCGCCAACGCCGCCAGCCGCGCCGAGGCTCTCGCGCGCGCCGACGCCCAGCGCCGCCAGGAACAAGCCGAGGATTTGCTCACGTTCATGCTCGGCGATTTTCGCACCGAACTGCAAAAAATCGGCCGCCTCCAACTCCTCGACGCCGTCGGCGAGAAAGCGCTGGCCTACTTCGCCGCACTCGACCCGCGCGACCTCACCGATACCGCCCTCGCCCGCCAGGCCAAAGCCCTCACGCAGATCGGTGAAACAAGAATGGATGAGGCGCGCTACACGGAAGCCGACGCCGCGTTTACCACAGCCTACACCCGCGCCGCCGCCCTCGCCGCCCGCCACCCGGAAAACGCCGACATGCTCTTCGAACGCGCCCAAGCCGAATACTGGCGCGGCTTCGTCGCCCGCCGCCGCGGCGATTTTCCGGCCGCCCGCGAGTGGCTCACGCGCTACCGCGACTCCGCCATCGCCCTGGTCGCCATCGAAGGCAAAAAGCTTCGCGCCCAACGCGAACTCACCTCCGGCCATCACAACCTCGCCGTCCTCGAACTCGACCACGGGAATCTCACGGATGCGCGAAACGGATTTCTCGCCGAAAGAGCCGCCGTGGAAGAAATGCTCGCCGCGAATTCAGACGATACACAGCTCCGGTTTAGAATGGCCGACATCGCCTCATGGCTTGGCAAAGTGGCCGAACAGAACGGAAAATACGTCGAGGCCATTGGATGCTTCGGCGAAATGGCACTCCGAGTCGAAGAACTGATCAGGCTTGAGCCTGACGTTGCCCGCTGGCGGTTGAAGTTAGCCGATAGCTTGAGACTCACTGGTCAGGTCCAGTCATTGATGGGCCGTCGGTCCGAAGCAGCCGTATCATTTTTGCGGTCTCATGCGTCATTTGGCACCCTGAATGCACAAGACCCAAAAAATCAGCAGTGGTTGGTTCCGGCACTTGATGTCAGACTCCAACAAGTGACGCTTTTCCTCTCGAACGCTGACATAGCCGCAGCCGCACCAATCCTCACCGAAACTCGCGACCAGCTTGAGCTCCTCGTCAAAGCGGAGCCGTCATCGCGCGTTTTCACGCGTCATTTGGCAGCCGCGTGGCGGTTGGAAGGATGCCTTCATACTTTGACTCAACGCTCCGACGCGAGCAAAGCCGTCACCCACGCGCTTGATCTAGGTGAAACACTTATTCAAGAAGCCCCCGACGACAGTAAGGTAATCGGTGAATTTGCCCAATCCATTATTTTGGCCGGTCGCATTGCTCACGCCAACGCCCAGTCTGACGCCGCCTGTCGGCATTGGAATCGAGCCCTCGAAGTGCTCCTCCCGCACCTGTCAAATTCGAACGACTGGAGGTTTCTCGATCCGGCCGCGCAGGCCTTCACGCTCCTCGGAAAAACCGCGGAGGCTCGGCCACTCATCGAACGGCTACAGCGCTTCGGCTACCACTCCATCGACCCTTTGGCGGCGTCCATCCTGGACGTTCGCACGTTACCCGTCAGCTCAACCCAAAACAAATAAGGCCAGCCTCATGTCTAAATCCAAAGCCAAGTCGAAGACCCCGCTCGCTCCTCAGCCGATGCCCATCGGCACCTTTACCATCACGATCAACAAATTTCGGCCCTTGGGCGGGGCGTTTCCCGTGAGTGCGCACATGGTCCCCTCCCCCAATAATCCCAAATGCATCACAATCCACGGGGAAAACATCACCGTGAAGTGCAAGGAACCGGTCCAGTTGATCTTCCAACTGCCGAATCCGGCCCTCAACCAGGGCTTCGTTTTAATCGGAGTCGCTTTCGCGGCCAACTCGCCGAGCGTCACCGTCGGGCTGCATACGTTTCCGACGGTTCTGATTAACCGCCTCCCCGACAACAGTACTCTGACGGTGACCGACCAACCTCAAAACTTGGGGACACCGCAGCGCTACGACTATGTGATCTTGGTCCAAAGTGTCGCCACCGGAGAAATCGGCATCATCGATCCGGATATCGAAAACGACGACTGAGACCTAATCATGAGCCGTTGAGGCACGAAAGTATGCGCGCTGGCTGGCACCCGAATGGGTGCCAGCCATTTTTTTGTCTGTACAGAAGCATTCGCCGAGGAAATCTACCGGCCTTCATATTTTGTTGAGAGTTCATTCTGAAAATCAGTGGGCCACTGTGTTTGGAGCCCGCTGATTTCAACCTCAATTCCGCAGTTGAAACGCGGAGAGCGCGGAGGTTCGCGGAGACGGCAGAGGAAGAAGCTGATGCCCGAAAGGACTCACCTGCCGGGGCAGGGTTGATGGGGCGCAAAAAAGGCTTTTCTCCTCCGCGCTCTCGGCGTCCTCCACCCCGCCTTCAGCCTTACCCGCCCCGCCGTTCGCCGGCCGGCGGGTTTTTTTGCGGGAAATTTTTGCGTCAGCGATGGCCCTTTTTTTTCGCGGATTTCGCAGTGTGCAATGCAGCCACAAATCGCCCCAGCCCCATGCACTACTTCCCGATGAAACCCAGCCTCTTCGCCGCCGCCTTCCTTTTCGACGATACGCCCGCCGCTCGCGGCGGTGGCATCACCCTAGAACGTCTCGCCCCCGATCGCGCCGGGTTCCTCGCCCGCGTGTGTCGAGATGACCCGGCATTGCGGTTCCGCCTCGCCGACCGGGCCGCGTTTCTCTCGCGCGTGTGTCGCGATGACCCTGGCTTGCAATCCCGCATCGAAGCCCTGCTCGCCGCCCATCTGGCGGCGGAATCGTTTCTCGAAACGCCGGCCAACCCTGAGTCGCCTCGGGTGTGAATTATCCTAAAAGGCGCAGTTGAAACGCGGAGGGCGCGGAGGGCGCGGAGGGCGCGGAGGGCGTGGAGGGCGCGGGGAGCGCAAAGGAGAAAATCCACCCTTTTCGCGCAGAGGTTCTTCACCCCGCAAGTGATTTTTCCACGTCCGATTGTCCTCTTCCTGCTCCGCGCTCTCCGTGTTCCGGTTGCGGAATCCAGGATTTTGAGTCTCGCGCAGTGAACTGACGAAGAGGTCCGGAGTAGCGCGCGCCTTCCCTCACGGGCTACGCGCCGGCAGCGGCTCCACATACTTCCGCCGGAAAACAAAAAACTGTTTTTCGATCAGGTGGTAGCTCGGCAGTGCGATCACCACGGCCAGCGGCACGCAGACCAGCAACCCCAGCAGCGCCGCATCCACCTCATGCGTTCCCGTGATGCTCACGCCCCGGAAATGGCCGAGGACCCAATACATCGCGTAACTGTGAAACACGTAGATGGAGAAACTCAGCTGCCCCAGCTTGCTCAAGGTCTCATCCCACCATCGCGGCAGGACGATCCGACACGCCAGATAACTCAGCAGCAGATACGCCCACATCACGCCCTCCACGGTGTTCCAGACGATCCAGAGCATGGATTTTTCCCCGCGATGGAAACCGCCCCAGACCGCCAGCCATTGGAAGCAGCCCAGCATCGCGACGACGGCGAGGCCGAGATGCAGCGGTGAGGCGAGCCGTTGACCGCGCAGGTAAGACCAGGAAGCCGCCAGCATCCCCACGGCGAACTCGTCGAACCGCCCAAGCATCGACCACTGGCAGATGTCGCGCACCGTGCCGCGGTCAAAAAAATAGAACCCGCGCAGCATCAACCCCAGCACCATGAGCCCGACCAGGTATTTCGCGCCATGACGCGCGACAAAAACCATCAGGAACGGGAAAACGAGGTAGAACTGAAATTCCAAACCGATGGTCCAAAGTTGTCCGAAGCCCGGCAGCCCGGGCAACATGCCCACGTCCAGAACGGGAAACAGCAGCAGCGCGATGTCCCCGGGACTGAGCAGCCCGACGTTCGCCGCCGTCACGATGACGATCCCTAGCAGATACAGCGGATAGATCCGCACCAGGCGCGAAAAAATGAAATTCCCGTAGTGGATCTTTTTCCCCTGGCCGATGAGGCCGAAAATAAATCCGCTGAGCACGAAGAACAAATCCACGCCGGACGAGCCTTCGCCAAACAGGCTGAGCAGCGGGTTGTCGCTCTTCGCCTCCAGCGGGACCAACCCGTGATAAAAATGATACATGACCACGAGCACCGCCGCGAAAAACCGCAGGTGATCGAGCCGCGCGATATAGCCCACGTTTTTACTTTCGCTCGCCGCCTCGGGAGCCAAGCCCAAAAGCGCCCGAAATCCGACGACCAACAACGCCGAGACGGGAAGATAAACCAACCAATGCAGGAAAGTCGCCGCCAGAGGAGCGTGCGACCAATGCAAGAAAGGCACGCCGTGCGCCAGCAAGCCCGCGCCCCAAACACAGCCCACCACGGACCAGATCGCCGCCATCCTTGTCTTGGGATTCCTCAGAGCGGAAAGCATCTTAAGCTTCGTGGGGATTCTCCGTCGTCTCGGGGCGGGAAGCGGGGGTGGGCGAACTCATCTTCGGAGAAACGTGAGCGCCGCTCCGGGCGGTTGAAAGCTGTTTCGGCTCCCGCCGGTAACCGGATCGTTCCCGCGTCGGCCCACCCAAGCTCTGAACTTGGGTGATGACACGATCCAAAGGCTAGGAACGTCGCAGCGTGATCACGCATTCCAAATGCCGCGTCTGGGGAAACAAATCGAAGGGCTGGACTGCGGTGAGCTGATAACCGGCAGCGAGAAAGTTTTTTAGGTCTCGCATCTGCGTAGCCGGGTCGCAGCTCACGTAAACCACGGCGCGCGGGCCGAAGGCGAAGAGTTGGGTGAGGAAGCTCTCGTCGCAGCCTTTGCGGGGCGGGTCGATGATGATGGCGGTGTCGGGGGGCACGAAAATGGGATCAAGGCCGGCGAAGATCGTCGCGGCGTCGCCGGCGACGAAGGTGGCGTTAGCGATACGGTTGGCAGCAGCATTTTCCCGGGCGAAGGCGATGCTGCTCGCGCTGAGCTCGATGCCGGCAACGCGCTCGAAGGCCGAAGCTGCGCTGAGGGCGAAAAGGCCGCTGCCACAGTAGGCGTCGACGAGGAAACGCGCGCCGCTGGCGGCGGCTTGGGCGCGGACATAGGCGGTGAAGGAGGGAAGGATGAATGGGTTGTTTTGAAAAAAATCGCGGGCGAGAAAGCGCAGCCTCAGGTCGCCGACCGTTTCCGTGACGATTGCTTCGTAGTCGGTGGTGACTTGTCCGCCGGCGTCGCGGAGGAGGAGCGTGGCGCCCCGCGTGAAATCGCCCTTGGCGGCGCGGGCGTGGATGTCCGCGCGGGCGGTGGTGAGGCGGGCGTTGATGGCGTCGGTCGCGATATCGCAGTGCGGGACGTCGATGATGTCGAAGCGCGTGCCTTGGCGGAGAAATCCAATCGGCGGCGGCTGGGCCGGATCGCGCGGCGGATTAAAATGCGGGGTGATTTTTGAGCGGTAGCCGTATTCGCGGGGGGAACCGATGACGGAGTTCACCTCGAAGGTGACGCCAGCCATGTGTTGGAGGAGCTCGGCGACCTGACGTTGTTTCCAGAGGAGCTGCTCGGCGTAGGTGAGGTGTTGGTATTGGCAGCCACCGCAGCGGGCGAAAAGCGGGCAGACGGGCGCGATGCGATGGGGCGAGGGCGTGAGGACTTCGACGAGGTCGGCTTCGGAATAGTTTTTGTGATTTCGAAAGACCCTCGCGCGGACGCGTTCGCCGGGGAGGCAAAAGGGAACCATAATGACCCACTTCGAGGCGGCGTCGCCGGGGAGCGGGA
>JANYBX010000459.1 GCA_025360615.1 Opitutia bacterium | reverse complement strand
CGCGGACGGAGAAAATCGGCTGATAGAAGCCGGGAGGGACGGTGACGGTCGTGCCGGAGGAGATCGCGACGCTCGGGCCGCCGTATTCGACGAAGCCCTCGAACTCGGTGACCTTCGGGTTGAGATCGAGGCTGATGGAATAGTCGTCTTCCTCGACGGTGGGCGTGACTTTCATTTCGACGCCGACGTTGCGGCTCGTGAATTCCTGCGGCGTGCCGGCCGTGATGGTGACGCCCGCCCCACCCGTGCCGGTGCCGGTCGAGGAGCCAACTTGGCTTTGAATTTCGCCGTAGCTCTGCGGATAGCGCAGCTCCTGCGCGACGGTGATGTTGGCGGGATTGCCGGAGAGGACGGTGACTTTCGGCGAGCTGAGCAGATCGCTGCCCTGCTTCTGCGAGAGCGCGCGCACGACGGCGGAGACATCGAACTCACCGACGAAGCCGGTGATGTTGGCGAGCGCCGCAGCGGTCGCGCCGAGCGCGACGCCGCCGGGAATCGAGGCGGGCGCGACGGGCACCGTGAGATTCGGGCCGCCGCTCGCCGACGTGGAACTGATCGTGAGGGCGTTGCCGTTCGACGTGCTGGGGAACGCGCTGACGAGGGCGCGCGTGACGCCGTCGGTGCCGTAGGTTTCGCGCGGGGAGAAAACCTGGCGGCCGTTGCTGTCGAGGATGGGGGCGCCGGTGGCGGGGTTGACCTGCGCGACGCCGCGGCGGGAGAGATTCCACTTCACGCCGAGTTCCTCGAGCGCGCCCTCCTGCACCTCCATGAACTTCGACTCGATCTCGACCTGGCGGACATCGTTGTAACGCTGAAGAATGTTGCGGATGCGCTCGATGTTGCGCGCGGTCTGCGTGACGATGATCGCGGAGCCGTCGTAGGCGAGGCTGCTGCCCTCGACGGTGAAACTCACCCCGGCCTGCTGGAGAAACCCGCGCATCGAGCCGGCCTCGCCCACGCTCGCGCGCGGATCGGCGGTGGCATCGGGCTTGCCGCCGCCGATGCCGGTCATGCGGAGCACGGTCGCGCGCGTGACGGGGAAAAACGCGGTCTCGAGCGTGCTCGTCTCGCCGCCGGGGCGGACGATCACGGCATCGGCCTGCACCTCGTATTGGTAACCGGTGGCCTCGGTGACGAAGTCGAGCACGCGCTTCAGGGTGGCGTTGCGCAGCGTGAGGGTGACGGTGGGATTTTTATTCGTGGGATCGAGGAGCACGATGTTGACGCCTTTCGGCGTGGCGCCGGTGCGGTCGAACTCCTCGGACGAGGCGCTGAGGGCGGCGACGACCTGCCCGATTTCGGCGCGGGTGAAACTCACGCTCGGGAGAACGATGTCGTTTAACTTTTTCGTGAGCGGGGCGACGGCGGCGGCGGCATCAGCATCGCGCGCGCGCTCCTGATAAATGCCGGGACGCTGCCAGCCCTTCGCGACTTCCTCGAGGAGTTGCGTGCGGGTTTTCTCGCGGTTGAGCGCGCCCGTCTCGGCTTTCTCGCCGGCGATGCGGAGGAGAAAACCCTTGGCGACGGTGTTGTCGGGCGCCTGCGCCTCGACGGCGCGGAAAGTTTCCTGAGCGCCGTCGATGTCGCCCGCGACGTATTGGGCGCGGCCCTTCGCGATGAGCTGCTCGGTGGCGGCGCGCTCGGTGGCGAAGGTGGAATCGGGGGTGGCAGCGCGGGAGAGCTGGGCTTGGTCGTGGAGGACGGAGGCTTTGTCTTTCTTCAGCTCGACGATGGATTTTTGCGTGAGGGAATTGGACGGGAGTTCAGCGAGAGCATGATCGAGCGTGGCAAGCGCGGCGTCGAACTGGCCGGCGCGGGCTTGCGCGAGGGCAGTGGCGCGGCGGGCTTTGACGCCGGCGATGAGGTTGTTGATCCGATTGGTCTCGGAGTTGGCCAAGGCCTCGGCTTCAGCCTCGGCGCTCGTGGTGGACGCGGGCTGGCCGGGCTCGGGGATTTTCACGTCGATCATCACGGGGGAAGCCGGCGCAGGTTCGCGGGCGAGCGGGGCCTCGGCGGCGCGGGTGATGGCGGCCTCGCGGGTTTTTTGGTGTGCGGCCAGCTCGGCGCGCAGGCGGGCGACGGAGGCATCGCTGGGCGCGAGGATCGCGACTTCGTTCAACGTCTGGTTGGCCGCGACGTAGTCGCCGGCATCGCGCGCGCGCAGCACCTCGGCCATGAGCCGGATTTTTTTGTCCGCCGTGGACTCGGCCGCGA
>JANYBX010000454.1 GCA_025360615.1 Opitutia bacterium | reverse complement strand
CCGCTCATCTTCGATTACGCGCAGGTCACGAGTGTCCAAATTTACTACGGCCTGAAAGACATCGGCGGCAACCCGTTCCCCTACGCGCTCGTCGCGGTGATGCTTGTGAGCTCCGTCGCGCTTTACGCCATCGGCAAAGGGCTCTTCGGGCGCGCCGGCCACGCCATGATGGCCAAGGCCACCAGCTCCGGCGGCCCACGCGCGCTGCCCGCCGCGCAAGCGTGGTTTTGCACCGCGCTCTTCGCCGGCGTCACCTTCGTCGCCGTGCTGCCGCACCTGGGCGTGCTGCTCGTCGCGTTTTCGAGCGACTGGTATGCGAGCGTTTTCCCGCACCACTATACGCTCGAAAACTTCCGCATCGCCCTCGGCCACGACCTCACCGTGCCCGCCATCGCGAACAGCCTGAAGTTCGCCAGCATCTCCACCGTCATCGACGTCATCCTCGGCATCGCCATCGCCTACGTCGTCGTCCGCACGAAACTCGCCGGCCGCCAGGTGCTTGATTTCCTCGCGATGCTCCCGCTCGCCGTGCCCGGCATCGTGCTGGCCTTCGGCTACCTCGCGATGTCGCAGGAAGGAAAATTCTTCGCCTTCATCAATCCCGTGCGCGACCCGACGATTCTCCTCATCATCGCCTACTCCGTCCGCCGCCTGCCCTACGTCGTGCGCGCCGCCTCCGCCGGATTCCAGCAGACCAGTGAAACGCTCGAGGAAGCCGCACAAAACCTCGGCTGCCCCCCGCTCAAGTCCGTCATCAAGATCACGCTTCCGCTCATCGCCGCCAACCTCATCGCCGGCGGCCTGCTTGCCTTTGCGTTCGCGATGCTGGAGGTGAGCGACTCGCTCATCCTCGCGCAGAAACAGGTTTTCTATCCCATCACCAAGGCGATCATGGAACTCTTCCAACTCCTCGGCGACGGCAAGTTCATCGCCAGCGCCCTCGGAGTTTGGGCGATGGTTTTCCTAGGCGTCACGATCGTCGGCATGAGCCTGCTGCTCGGCAAAAAGCTCGGGGCGATTTTTCGGGTGTGAATTCCGTTTCCTCCGAACAATTCAGCTCTCTTGCACCAGCAGTTTTCCATCAGCTTATTTCCATGAAAGCCTCATCCAAACACCATTGTATCGTTCGCATTGATCTTGAAAAACCAAAGAGTCGGCATTGCTGGGAAGTTAAGATTATTCGCACGAAGAATTCCTTTCATCGTTCGTTTTCAGATTCAAAATACGGCGGAAAAAACGCCGCGCTAACAGCCGCTTTTAAATGCCGTGATGAAGAACTGCGGACTCGACCCGCATTAAATTCATATGCGCTGGCCATCCGCCCCAAAATTACCAATCGCTCCGGCATCGTTGGCGTGCGACGGGGTGATAAAATCGTAAGCCGTGGCGACAAAGTTTGGGCATACCCTTCATGGATCGCGACGGGCACGCCCGTTTCGGGAGGAAGCTCCCAAACGAAGTATTTTGCGATCCATCAGTATGGCAGCAGCACAGCCGCAAAGGCCGCTGCCATCAGCCAACGTCGTGCCTGGGAAAAAAGCCTGAAACAAAGCGTCGAAGAAAAACTTACGGAATAATCCCTTCCTTCTTCAGCACCGCCTCGAAATTTTCCCGGGTGATGAAGATGCCGACGGTGCGCGTGTCGAGTGGCGGCTCCACGCCGTCCTTGATCCATTTGAAGAGCATCTCGGAGGTGTTGAAGCCTTCCTGCGGCGCGGAGACCAGCATCGAGCCGTAAAATCCCGTCGGCTTTGATTTGCGGAGTTCGTCGATGCAGTCGGTGCCGTTGATGCCGATGCCGATCACGTGGTCCGCGGTGAATCCCCGGCCTTCCGTGGCGCGGACGGCACCGAGCACGGCATTGTCGTTCAGGCCGCAGATCAGCCAGTGTTTCACATCGCCTTTTTGCGTGAGCAAAATGTTCGCGGCGTCGAAGCTGCCGGGGATGTCGGTCGTCTTCTGCGGCGCTTTGAAAATGCGCTCCGCCGCGTAGCCCGCCGCCTTCAGTGCGCTGATCGCGCCGTCGGTGCGCGCGCGCGCGGTGTCGAGCTCCTCGAACGTGATGACGCACACGCCGGTCTCGTTCGCGGCCCAGCCGCGGCGCTTCATCTCGCCGGCCAGCGCGGTGCCGACGGATTCGCCGATCTTCGTCGCCGACATGCCGAGGTAGTGAACCTCACTCATGAATTTTCCACCGGCCCCGACGAGCTGGTCGTCCACCGTGATGAGCTTGAGGCCGTTTTGTTTGGCCTTGTTCGCGATCGCCGGCCCGAGCCGCACGTCGGGCGTGCAGATCACAAAGCCCTTCGCGCCCACCGTCGTGAGATTGTCGATGGCCGCCATCACCTTCTCGCCGTCGGTGACGCCGAGCTTGATGACCTCGAAGCCGTTTTTCGCGCCGGCCGCTTCCGCGCCTTTCCATTCGAACTGGAACCACGGCTCCTCGGGTTGCTTCACGAGAAAGCCGATTTTGATTTTCGCGGGCGCCGCGCCGCTGGCGGCGGGCGCGGGCGCGGATGACTCGGATTTTTTGCCGCAGCCCATCAGAAGGCTAAGGCCAATGCTGGCGAAAAGAGAGAGCAGAAGGCGGGAGCGTGTTTTCATGGAGAGGAAAGGGAAACTCAGAGGGGAAACGCCGACTATTCGTTTTCCGAGCGGAAAATCCAGCGCGATATCGGCCGCTGAAATCCGCGATTGGCGCGCCGCGTCATGATTCTTTAGATGGATGTCAAATGCGGCGGATGCTCTTCCCACGATGATCTCCAAACTGCCGAAATGGGTTTTGATTGGCAGCGGCGTGCTCGCGTTCATCGCCGGCATCATCAACGCCGTCGGTTTTCTCGGTTACCACCGTCAGGGTATCACCCACCTCACGGGCACGACCACGCTGTTGGGCATCGCGGTGGCGTCGCAAAATTTCCCCGGCATCTTTCATCTCGTCGCGTTCATCGGCTCATTCCTCGCGGGGGCGGTGCTGAGCGGCTTCATCGTTCAAGACAGCACGCTGAATCTGAATCGTCGCTACGGCGTCGCGCTGGTCGTCGAATCGTTGCTGCTGTTCGCGGCGATTCCGCTGCTGCACCGCGACAATTTTTCCGGCGACTGTCTCGCCTCGGCCGCGTGCGGACTGCAAAACGCGATGGCGAGCACGTTCAGCGGAGCCGTGATTCGCACCACGCACGTGTCCGGCATTTTCACCGACCTCGGAATTTTTATCGGCCACTGGATGCGCGGGCTCCCCGTCGATTTTCGCCGGCTGCGCCTGTGGTTCGTGTTGATCGCGACGTTCGGCGCCGGCGGCACAGTGGGGGCGCTGCTCTTCGCCCGACTGAATTACAACACGCTCTACCTCCCCGCCGTGCTCACCGGCCTCACCGGTTTGAGCTACGGTGTCTATCGGAAATACCACCCGAGCCTCCCTTAACCGACTGCGCCGCGGAGCTGATTTTTCACTTCGCCGTCGTCTGATAGGTCCGCGAGTGACCGTTCGCCGGGATCGAGATCGTGTAACTCTTCCCGTCGGGCGCGACGGACATTTTGATGAGGTTGCCCGCATCGGCTCCCGTCGGCTCGTTCAGGTTCGCGATGAATTCATCCGGCATGTTCCCCTCGCTCGGCGCGTTGAAACTTTTGTGGACTTGATAGCGGGCTTGGAGCGTTTTGGCGGATTTCAACGAGGCGAAAGCCACCGCCGTGCCGCCTTTTTTCGGGCCGTTGTTCATCACGGCCACGGTCGGCGCTAGGCTCTGAATTAACACCGGATTGTTGCTCACATCCAAACCGTGGTGATCAGTCTGATAAACATCCACGGATCCCACCACGTTGTGCGGAGCGACGAGTTTGCCCTCGAAATCCCACGTGAGGTCGCCGCCGTCGAAAAATTTGAAACCGCCGAACGTCAGCACAAAGACCGCGCTATTGTCATTGTCGGATGGCGCGATCGGTTTCGCGGGCTCGCCGCTCACGAGCGGATTCACGACCTTCAACTGCGCGGCGGTCGGCTCGATCATCTTTTTATCCGCCGCGATGCACCGTAGCTCCAGCTTCGCCCCGCCGTTGACCGGCTTCAGCGGAATCGCCACGCCGGGGGCGAGTGGCTCGCGCTTCGCGGCGATTTCCCGCCACGGCTTGATCTGCAGGGGAAATGACGACTGCGCGCGGCCGTCCGGGTCGCCCGCCGGGATTCCCCGCTCGAAAATCGTGCCGATCGGCAACTGCTGCGCGATCTCCGCGCCACCGCCGAAGTGATCGACGTGATAATGCGTGAGCAGCAGGTAATCGAGTTTCGACAACCCCGCCGCCTTCGCCGCCGCAATGATGCGGCCCGGATCGCGACCGCCGGGATTGCCGGTGTCGATGAGCACCGCTTCGCCGTTCGGCGTGACGATCAGCGTGGAGCCTCCGCCTTCGGAATCGACCCAGTAGACATCCAGCGTTCCGTCCTTCGGCCCGGCAAATCCGGGAGTGGTAAAAGCCAGACCGATGAGACACAGGATGAATCGATGCGTTGGGGGATTTTTCATGGGTTAAAAAGATTCAGGATTGATGCGGGGAACAGTTGAAAAAATCGCATCGCTACTCCCTCACTGCGTCTTCGCGCCGTCTGCAAACCACCGCGCGATCATCGCTCGTTCTTCCTCGGTCATCTGCGTCGCGTTTCCGAGCGGCATGATCCGCGTGACCGCCACTTGTTGATAAATGCGCCCGGCGTTCTGCGCGATATTCGAGGATGTGTTCAACCACACGCCTGCGGGCGCCTGCGCGATGCCGGGAAACGTCGGTGTCGGCATGTGACACGTCGCGCATCGTTGCGCGATGATCGGCTGCACCTGCGCGAAACTCACCGGCTGCGGCGACATCGGCGGCGGCGGCCCGTGCGGCCCCGTCCACCACGCCGCGAATCCCAGCATCACGCCGCCCGCGCCGAGGAATTGCCACGCGTGGACGCCCTTGTGCTTGCGGTTGAAAAAATGCCGGATCGACACCGCCGCCGCCGAGATCAGCAACAGCACCGCCCAGTTCTGCGGATGCCCGTAGGTCGCGGAGTAGTGGTTGCTGATCATGATGAAGATCACCGGCAGCACGAAATAGTTGTTGTGAACGCTGCGCTGCTTGCCCCGCCGGCCGTAGATCGGATCGGGCAGCCCGCCCGCGCGCATCGCCTCCACCATTTTTTTCTGCCCGGGGATGATCACGAAAAAAACATTCCCCGCCATGATCGTGCCGACCGCCGTGCCCACATGAATGTAGGCCGCGCGCCCGCCGAGCGCGTGGCACAACGCCCACGTCAACCCGCCCAGCAGCGCAAACACCACGACTCCGAGCAGCCCGTCGCGTTTCCCCAGCGGCGAGCGACACAGCCCGTCGTAAACGAACCACGACACCACCATGCTGCCCGCGCCGATGCCGATCGCGCGCCACCCCGTGAGCTCCGCCACGCGCGGATCCACCATCATCGTCTGCGCGTGCAGCCAGTAAACCAGCACCAGCAACGCCGTGCCCGAAAGCCAAGTCGTGTAAGCCTCCCACTTGAACCAGTGCAACTTCTCCGGCAGCGCCGCCGGCCCGACCGCGTATTTTTGCGGGTTGTAGAAACCGCCACCATGCACCGCCCAGAGTTCGCCGGAGACGCCCTTCTTCGCGTTGTCGGAATCGGGCGCGGGCGCATCGAGACTGTTGTCGAGCCAGATGAAATAAAACGACGAGCCCACCCACGCGATGCCCGCGATCACGTGCAGCCATCGCACCAGCATCCCGAGAAATTCCATCAAGTGAGCGTCCATGAATAAAGAAGTCGGAGAAAAGCGCCCGCCATGCCAAAGCCCCGCGCCCGCCGAGACAACCGCCGATTGCATGGGTCCTTCCCACGTCGCGACGGCGTCCACCCGCCGCCAATCCCCGCACACCCCCCGCCAAAAAATGCGCCTGAATTAGTTTTCTCATCCGCCCGTATCTGTGTTCACTCCACTGTCGCCATGACGCCCGATCTCCCCGCCGTTAAAACCTATCTCCTCGCCCTGCAGGACCGCATCTGCGCCGCGTTGGAAACCGAAGACGGCTCCGCCCGTTTCCAAGAGGACAACTGGACGCGCCCCGAAGGCGGTGGAGGCCGCACCCGCATCCTCGCCGAGGGTGCCGTCTTCGAAAAAGCCGGCGTCGCCTTCTCGCACGTTCACGGCACGAAACTCCCGCCCAGCGCCACCGCGCACCGCCCCGAGCTCGCGGGCAGAAACTGGGAAGCCCTCGGCGTCTCCCTCGTGCTCCACCCGCGCAATCCCCACGCGCCCACCTCGCACCTGAACGTGCGCTTCTTCACCACCGTCGCCCCCGACATCACGGCCCGCGAAGCCCGCCGCCCCTCGACTGAGGCTCCCGTCTGGTGGTTCGGCGGCGGCTTCGACCTCACGCCCTACTACGGTTACGAGGCCGACGCCGTCCACTGGCACCGCACCGCGCGCGACGCCGTCGCGCCCTTCGGCGAGAATCTGCACGCGCGTTTCAAAAAAAACTGCGACGAGTATTTTTTCCTGAAGCACCGCGGCGAGCCGCGCGGCATCGGCGGACTCTTCTACGACGACTTCAACGAACTTGGCTTTGAAAAATCCTTCGCCCTCACCCGCGCCGTCGGCGACGCCTTCCTTCCCGCCTATCTCCCGATCCTCGCCCGCCGCAAATCCACCCCGACCACCGATCGCGAACGCCAGTGGCAACTCTACCGCCGCGGCCGCTACGTCGAGTTCAACCTCGTCTGGGATCGCGGCACGCTCTTCGGCCTCCAAAGCGGCGGCCGCACGGAATCGATTCTCATGTCGCTCCCGCCCCTCGTCCGCTGGGACTACGGCCACACGCCCGCCCCCGCCTCCGCCGAAGCCCGCCTCCACGAAGTCTTCCTCCAACCCCGCGACTGGGCCAGCGGCTGAGAACGTTTAACGCTCAACGTTTAACTTTTAACGCTCAATTTTCCCGTTCTCCCCCCCGCCACTTAAGCGTTAAACGTTAAAAGTTCAGCGTTGAGCGTTTCCGTCCTCTGCCTACTTGGACGTTGAGTGTTGGACGTTGGATGTTGGATGTTCGCGACGCATCTATGACCTCAAGAGAAAGATTTTTGGCCGCTTGTTCATGCGTCGCACTCGACCGCCCGCCCCTCTGGGTCATGCGCCAGGCCGGCCGCTATCTCCCCGAGTATCGCGCGCTAAAGGAAAAATCCTCCTTCCTCGAAATGGTCCGCACGCCCGCGCTCGCCACCGAGGTCACGCTCCAGCCGCTCCACCGCTTCCCCGGCCTCGACGCCGCCATTCTCTTCTCCGACATCCTCGTCATTCCCGAAGCCCTCGGCCAGCCCTACGCCTTCCGTGACACCGGCGGCATCGCGATGTCCTACCGCCTCGAAACCCGCGCGCAAATCGACGCCCTCGCACCCGCCGCCGCCATTCCCGAAAAACTTTTCTACGTCGCCGACGCCCTCGCTCTCCTTAAAAAAGAACTCGCCGGCTCGCACGCCCTCCTCGGCTTTGGCGGCTCCCCGTGGACGCTCGCCACCTACATGGTCGAAGGCGGCAGCTCCGATGAATTCGAGCGCATCAAGACGCTTTTCTACACCGAGCGCGCCACGTTCGACGCCCTCCTCGAAAAACTCACCGCCGCCCTCATCGTTTATTTCCAGATGCAAATTTGCGCCGGCGCCGACGCGATCCAGATCTTCGACAGTTGGGGCGGCCTCATCGCCGGCCCCGATTACGAAGCCGCGTCGTTGAAATGGATCCGCGCCATCATCGCCGCCCTCCCGCGCGATTTCCCGGTGATCCTCTATGCAAAAGGCACCGCTCCCCACCTCACCGACCAAGCCTTCACCGGCGCCCGCGTGATCAGCGTCGATTGGACGACCGACCTCTCCATCGTCCGCCGCACGCTCCCCGCCAACATCGCGGTGCAAGGCAACCTCGACCCCGTTCTCCTCAACACCACGCCCGACATCGTCCGCCGCGAAACCACGCGCCTCCTCGAATCCATGCGCGGCACCACCGGCCACATTTTTAATCTCGGCCACGGCATCACCCCTCGCGCCAAAATCGAGTGCATGGAAACCCTCGTCGACACCGTGACGCTCTGGCGGAATTGAAACGCCGAGGACGCGGAGAGCGCGGAGAAAACAAAATGCCCCCGGCCATCTCCGCGTCCTCCGCGTTTCAAAAAAAATCCATCGCCGTCCTCGGCGGCGGTCTCACCGGCCTCCTCACCGCCCACCGACTCACGTCGCTCGGCCACCGCGTCCGCCTCTTCGAACAAAGTCCGCGCCTCGGCGGTGCCATCCGCACCGAGCGCACACCCGAAGGCTGGCTCATCGAAGCTGGCCCAAACTCGCTCCAAGAAACACCCGCCGTCGCCGCGCTCATCGCCAAACTCGGTCTCACCGCCGAGCTTGTCGCCGCCGCTCCCGCCGCGAAAAACCGCTACCTCGTCCGCGCCGGCCAGCTCGTCCCTCTCCCACTTTCACCGCCCGCACTGCTCGCCTCGCCGCTCTTTTCCCTCGGCGCGAAAGCCCGCATTCTCACCGAACTCCTCCGCCGCCCACGCCCGCTTCCCGCGGACCTCAGCTTCGCCGCTTTCATCCGCGACCACTTCGGCCCCGAACTTTTCTCGACCGCCGCGCAGCCCTTCGTCAGCGGCATCTATGCCGGTGACCCCGAAAAACTTTCCGCGCGCTTCGCCTTCCCCACCCTCTGGCAACTCGCCCAAACCCACGGCTCGCTCCTCCGCGGCCAGCTCGCCCTCGCCAAAGCCCGCCGCGCCCGCGGCGAACCCGCCGCGCCGCGCCTCATCTCCTTCCGCGCCGGCCTGCAAACGCTCACCGACACCCTCGCCGCCCGTCTCCCCGCCGGCACCGTCACGCTCAACGCCCGCGTCGAATCCCTCCGCTCCGCCCCGTCGTGGCAACTCACGTGGCGCGATCTCACCGCCGACATCGCGCACACCGAATCCTTCGATGCCGTCCTCTCCGCGCTCCCCGCCCCGAGCCTGTCAGCGCTCGACATAAATTCCTCGCGCCCTCTCGCCTCGCTCGCCGCCATCGAGCACCCGCCCGTCTCCGCGCTCTTCCTCGGCTATCGCCGCGAACAAATCGCCCACGCTCTCGACGGCTTCGGCCTCCTCGTGCCCACCGCCGAAAAACGCTCGATCCTCGGCATCATCTTTAACTCCACGCTTTTTCCCGGCCGCGCCCCCGCCGGCCATGTCGCGCTCAACGTCATGATCGGCGGCGCGCTCCAGTCTGATCTCGCGCGTCTCCCCACCGCCGCGTTGCTCGCCGCCATCACGCCCGACTTGCGCGCCCTCCTCGGCGTCATCGGCGAGCCCGTCATCATCCGTCACATCTTTTGGCCGCGCGCGATTCCCCAATATAATCTCGGCCACGACGCGCACCTCGCCACCCTCGCCGCCTGCGAAAGAGCCCACCCCGGCCTACACCTCGGCGGTCAAATCCGCGACGGCATCTCCCTACCGTCCTGCATCACCGCCGCCCACCGCCTCTCCAACCTAACACCCATTGAACGTTAAACGTTAAACGTTCAGCGTTGAGCGTTGGGAGTTGGATGTTGGGAGTTCGATGTTGGCCGCCCCGCCTGTCCCCTTGACTCCCCCCCGAGCGGACCTACCTTCGCCCACCTTTTCCCGGTATGGCGCAAGACCTGAAAGACACTCTTCAACTCCCAAAAACCGACTTCTCCATGCGCGCCGGTCTCGCGCAACGCGAACCCGGCCGCGTCGCCCACTGGGAAAAAATCGGCCTCTACGCCGCGCTCCAAAAAAACCGTGCCGCCGCCCCGCTCTTCGTCCTCCACGACGGCCCGCCCTTCACCAACGGCGATGTCCACATCGGCACCGCGCTGAACAAGACGCTCAAGGACATCACCCTTCGCTACAAAACCCTCCGCGGCTTCCGCACGCCCTACGTCCCCGGCTGGGACTGCCACGGCTTGCCCATCGAGCAAAAAGTCTCCCTCGAGCTCCGCGAGAAAAACGAAACACTCACGACCGCCGAACTGCGCGCCCGCTGCGATGCGTTTTCCGAAACGTGGATCGCCAAGCAGACCGCACAGTTCAAACGCCTCGGCATTCTCGCCGACTGGGCGAGCGAATATAAAACCAAAGCGCCCGCCTTCGAAGCCGACATCATCCGCACCTTCGCCGCTTTCGTCGAAAAAGGCCTGACCTATCGCAGCAAAAAACCCGTTTACTGGAGCATCCCCTTCGAGACCGCCCTCGCCGAAGCCGAGATCGAATACAAGGACCACACCTCGATCGCGATCTGGGTAAAGTTCGCCGTCTCCGCCGACGAAGCGGAAAAATTTGGCCTGCCCTCGGACAAGCCTCTCTTCGTCGTCATCTGGACGACCACTCCGTGGACGATCCCGGCCAACCTCGCGATCGCGCTCCACCCCGACGTCGACTACGTCGTCGCCGACCTCGGCGCGGAGCGCATCGTCGTCGCTGAAGCGCTGCTCAGCTCGGTGCTCACTGCGGCAAAAATCGAGACCACTCCGACCATCGTCGCGAAGCGCAAAGGCTCCGAGCTCGAAAAACTCGCTCCGCGCCATCCCTTCATCGACCGCGCCTCGCCCATCGTCCTCGCCGACTACGTCACGACCGATAGCGGCACCGGTGCCGTCCACACCGCGCCCGGCCACGGCGCCGACGACTACCTCACCGGCCTGAAATACAAACTCGCGATCTACTGCCCCGTCGGCGACGACGGCCGTTATCTCGACGATGGCCAAGTCCCCACCGATCTCGTCGGCCTCACAACGCTCGAAACCGTCGAGGACCTCGCCGCGAAGAAACCGTCGCCCGCCAATCTCGGCGTCCTCAAAAAACTCGCCGCCGCCGGCGCGCTCCTTGCCAAGGCGAAATACCCGCACAGCTACCCGCATTGCTGGCGCTCCAAGACCCCGATCATCTTCCGCGCCGTCGATCAGTGGTTCGTCTCGCTCGATAAAAACGAAACGCGCCAAACCGCACTCGCCGAAGTTAAAAAAATCGCCGACGCGCACGGCTGGATTCCCGCGTGGGGCGAAGCCCGCATCCGCGGTGCTGTCGAGTCGCGCCCCGACTGGTGCATCAGCCGCCAGCGCTCGTGGGGCGTGCCCATCCCCGCGTTTTTCGACGCCGATAAAAACGCCTACCTCGACGCCGGCGTCACCCGCGCCATCGCCGCGAAGATCGAAAAGCTCGGCACCAACTTCTGGTATGAAGCGACGCCCGCGCAGATCCTCGAAGGCATCGCCCTGCCTGCCGATTGGCCCGCGCCCGCCGCTCTCACCTGCGGCCGCGACACGCTCGACGTGTGGATCGATTCCGGTTCCTCGCACGCCGCCGTCCTCCGCAATCGCCAAGGCGGCACGCAGTGGCCCGCCGACCTCTATCTTGAAGGCAGCGACCAGCACAGCGGTTGGTTCCAATCTTCCCTGTGGACGAGCGTCATCGCCTTCGGCGCCGCACCTTACAAAGCCGTTCTCACCCACGGCTTCATCGTCGACAAAGCCCGCCAGAAAATTTCCAAGAGCAGCTCCTACCAAAAACCCCAGACGAGCGATGCCTACATCGCCACGCACGGCGCCGATGTCATCCGCCTCTGGATCGCCTCGCAGGATTTCCGTGACGACATCCCGGTCGATGACGAAATCCTGAAAAACGTCGGCGAGTCCTACCGGCTTTTTCGCAACAGCCTCCGCTTCCAGCTCTCGAACCTCTTCGATTTCGACGCCACCAAGCACGCCGTGCCCATCGAGCAGCTCGATACGCTCGACCGTTGGGCGCTGCACCAAACCGCGGTGCTGCTGCGCGAATGCACTGCGGCCTATGACGCCTACGAGTTCCACCGCGTTTACCAACTCTGCAACCAATTCTGCGCCGTCACTCTCTCCGCCACCTATCACGACATCCTGAAGGACCGGCTCTACACGCTCGGGACCAATTCTCCGCTCCGCCGCTCCTCGCAGACTGCGCTGCAACACATCTTCCAGACGCTGGTCAAAATCCTCTCTCCCATTCTCATCTTCACCACGGATGAGGTTTGGTCTTACGCCGTCGCCAACACCGAATATTCCCCTGAGTCCATCCACCTCCAAGACTGGCCCGTCGCGCCCGCCACGTGGACGAGCGCCGACATCGAGGCCGATTTCGCCACGCTCCTCGCCGTCCGCGCGCAAGTCACCGAGGCCATCGAGCCTCATCGCGCCGCCGGCAAACTCGGCAAATCCCTCGACGCCGCGATCACCCTCACCGTCGCGGCCGGCGACGCGGCATTGCGCGTGCTAGAACAACACCGTGATTTCCTGCCCGAGCTTTTTATCGTTTCGCACGTCGCCCTGGCCACCGCCGGCGGCGGCGAGCCTCTCAGCGTCACCGTGCGCCCCTGCAGCGAGCTCGGTTTTGTGCGTTGCCCGCGCTGCTGGCGCTGGGTTCCGGCGCTTACCGCCTCGCCACACGGCGAAATTTGTCCGCGTTGCTTTGATGCTCTCCAGCCCTGATGCTTTCTTTGTTCCCCCAATCCTCCCATGGCTAAGAAACCCACCAAACCTGCCAAACCCGCCAAAAAGTCCCCCGTCCGCCCCGCCAAGCAAAAGCCTCGCCCCGCTGCGAAGCCCAAGGCCCGGCCCGCGCCGGCTAAGGCGAAATCGGTCAAACCAAAGCCGATCAAACGTCTTCCGGTTAAGTCTGCGCCGGGAAAGACCGATAAGGACAAAGTAAAATCTTCCATGGAAAAGCCCTCTAAAAAATCCGCCCTGCGCAACAGCATCCTGAAGCGCAAGGTCTCCGCCAAGCCCATCGCCTTTAGCCTCGACGAGGTCCGCGCCATCGCGAAGACCGCGACCGCCAAAGCCGAGTCCACCGCCAAAGACGCCAAGGCCACCGCCAAGCCGTCCGCCGCGAAGCAGGCCCTCGCCCTCGAAAAAGCGAAGCCCACGCACGTCAAAGCGGCGTCGCTCGCCGACATTCTCGGGTTCAACCCCAAGAAGGCCAAATCCATCGAGGCCCTCGTCGAAGCCGACGTGCCGGACAAATTCAAACGCTACTATAAGTTGCTCATCGATCTCCGCACCCACCTCACCGCCGGAATAGAACTTCATTCCGAGGAGACGCTGAAACGCTCCTCCAAGGACGACGCCGGCGACCTCTCCTCCTACGGGCAGCACATGGCCGACGCCGGCACCGACACCTTCGACCGCGATTTCGCCCTCAGTCTCGTCTCCAGCGAACAGGAAGCCCTCGGTGAAATCGACGCCGCCATCAAACGCATCAAGGACGGCTCCTACGGGCTCTGCGAAATCAACCAGACCCCTATCGCCAAGGACCGCCTGCTTGCCGTGCCCTTCACCCGCTACTCCGCCGAAGCCCAGAAAGGCCTTGAGCGCAACCGCCACCGCGCCCGCGCCCAAGCCGGCATCCTCGGCGAGCTCGGCGAAGACGGCGGCGGCAGCACCCGTGACGACAGCGGCGGTGGCGACGAGTAATTGTATTTTCGTTTTTCGATTCGGGATTTTCGATTGAACTCCGCCAGCCACCGCCCGCCCGCCATGACGCCGAGCCCCAGCGCCAGCGGTCCTCAATCGAAAATCCCGCCGGCCCTGAGCCCGCCGAACGGGGAGAATCCAAAATCGAAAATCTCCGCCCGCCTGCTCGCCTATCGGCGCCTGCTCCTCATCGCCACGCTCGTTCTCCTCGGCGATCAGGTGACGAAGGCGCTCATCGCCGCGCGTCTGCCCTACGGCACCTATGGCGAAGGCCACGGTGCGATCACCATCGTGCGGGATTTTTTTTATCTCGTTCACGTCGGCAACACCGGTGCGGCCTGGAGCATGTTTACCGGCCAAAGCGTGCTCCTTGCCGGACTCGCGCTGGCTACGCTCGCCGGGATTTTTCTCTGGCGCCGCGCCCTCGGCCTGCACGATCCGGGCACGCAGCTCAGCTTCGGCCTGCTCTGCGGCGGGATCGTCGGCAACGTCGTTGACCGCCTCCGGCACGGCCACGTCATCGACTTTCTCGATTTCCATTTCGGAAATTACATCTATCCGACGTTCAACGTCGCCGA
>JANYBX010000453.1 GCA_025360615.1 Opitutia bacterium | reverse complement strand
GTAACGTGCCGCCTGAAATTTCTCGAAATGGGCCTGCGTGAGTCGGAACTGCATCCGGTCGTCGTCGATCATCAAAATCTTGCGGGCCATGGGAGGACTAAAACGCCCCGCCGCGCCCCACCGCGCAAGACGAATCCCGCGCATATTTTCCCGGATCTCGGCCGAGTCTCGTGCGAGCGCCGGGGTAGCGCACCGCGCTTCCACCCGCGTCCAGGAACGTTCGCCGCGGGGCTGAAGCCTCGCGCCACCCTCGAAGCACTCGGAATTTTTGGCCGCAAAAAGGCGCAGAAAAAATCGCTGGTGGTGACGCTGTCTCCCGCGCGCCTATGGGCGCAATGAAGTCTCCGCCGGAGTCCCGGAAATTTTCGCGCCTTTTCGCGGCCAAAAATTCGGGGCCGTCCTCCGCTTCACCGCGCCGTGCCGGCCACCAGCTCCGCGGCCTTCGCGGCCATCGCCGGCGCGATCTTGGCCCGCGCCTCCAGGTTTTCCTTCACGATGTTCACCAGCGCGCTGCCCACCACGACCCCGTCCGCGTGCGCCGCCACCTGCGCCACCTGCGCGCGATTGCCGATGCCGAAGCCCACCGCCACCGGCAGCTGCGTGTGCGCGCGAATCCGCGCCACCGCCTCCGGGATGCCACCCGCCACCTGCTCGCGCACGCCCGTCACGCCTTCACGCGATACATAATAAATAAAACCCGTCGTCGCCGCCGCGATCTTCGCGATGCGCGCATCCGGCGTCGTCGGCGCCACGATGCACACCGTGTCCAGCCCGTGCGCGCGGCATGCCGCCGCAAATTCCGCGCTTTCCTCCGGCGGCAGGTCGAGCACCAGCATCCCGTCCACGCCCGCCGCCCGCGCCGTCTTCACGTAGGCTTCCACGCCATTCGAAAAAACCAGATTGTAGTAAGTATAGAAAACGATCGGCGCATCGCTGCACTCCCGGATTTTCCGCACGAGTTCAAACACCCGTGCCGCCGTCATTCCGCCTTCGAGCGCCCGTTGCGCCGCGAGCTGGTTCGTCAACCCGTCCGCCAGCGGATCGGAAAACGGCACGCCGAGCTCAAGGATGTCCACCCCGCTTGCCAGCAGCGCCCGGCACGCCGCGAGCGACGTGTCGAAATCGGGATCGCCCGCGCACAGGTAGGCGACGAAGGCGGCGCGGTTTTGTTCACGGGCGCGGGAAAAAGCTTGGGCGATGCGGGACATGCGAACCGCCATCGCCGCAAAAACCCGCCACCGGCGCAAAGCGAAAGTTTATCCCGCGCGCCTCAGCCAATCTCCATTTCCACCAACACCGGCCGGTGATCCGAGAGCATCGACTTCACTACCTCGCAGCTCACGAACCGGCAACCCGCCGGCAGAAAAATAAAATCCAGCGCGCGCTGCGGCAGCGGCGAGGGAAACGTCGGCGTGAGCAACGGATGCAGCCCATAGTCGCCGTAGTCGGAAAGATGGCTCAGCAGCGAAGCCGTCGCATCGTCGCCCGTGCTCGGCGTGTTGAAATCACCGCACACGATCGGCATGACGCTCCATTTCGCCGCCCTCAGCCGGTGTTGGTCCCGGAGCCACGCCAGCAGGCGGTCGATCTGTTTCAGGCGCTGAGCGCGCGAGCTGAAATGCAGGTGCAGGTTCACCACCGGCACCAGGCATCCGCCCACCTCGATCTCCGCGAACAGGAAACCTTTTTCCCCGAGCGAGCGTTTCCCGAAAACCACCGTCTCCGCGTGCATGATCGGATGGCGCGAAAGGAACGCGTTGCCATAACTCAGGTTGAGCAGGCCCGTCCGGCGGTTGTTGATGCCGAACACCGCCTCGCGAAATCCCGCGTGGAGCCGCAGGTAGTCGAGATGGTCGAAGTTTCCCGCCCAGCGGGAGCACTCGTCCACCTCCTGCAACGCCACGATGTCCGGGGCGAGCTGCTCCAACAATCGCGCGATGCCCCGCAAGTTGAGCCGCAGTTTGCGCGAGGACGTGAGTCCCTGAATCGGCGTGAGCCCGCGCCCGTGGGCGATGTTAAAGGTGACGAGGCGCAGGCGCGGCATGAGCGATCAGCGCCAAGCAATACGCCCGCGCCCCGGTGGCAAGGCGCGAACCCGCCCAACCGCCGGGTCTGTGGATTCCGTGTCCCCGAACTCGGCCTTGACAGTGCTCGCACCGCTCGTGAATTTCTTCGGCCCTGCACGGCGGCCATAGCTCAGTTGGTTAGAGCACAAGATTGTGATTCTTGGGGTCGCGGGTTCGAATCCCGTTGGCCGCCCCAGTTTTTTAAAGTGACCGGCCCCCCCCGATAGCGGTGGCTACATTTCCGTCAACAATCTGGCTGGCCTCGCGTTG